>JAFSLR010000327.1 GCA_017448375.1 Synergistaceae bacterium
GCTGTCCTTGTTCCGGCTGACTGGAGGCGACAAGGGCATATCTGCGCAACCCGCGCAAAATAGCGTTAGGCTTGTCTCTGAACTCATGGAAGAATTGCAGCAGTAACTGAGCTTCCTCCGAAAGTTTAGCCCTAGTGGTTGAGTTCTGGTCATCAAGGGTGTCGTTAATGTCAGTGCCGTCATTGCCGCGTAAATTCGGCTGTTGTATCTGCTCTGAGACCTTTTTGTTATTATTTCTGAACTGGTCAAGCTGCAAAACGGCTTGAGCAATATCCTCATCAAGTATTAAATCTTGCCGTACATTACCTTTTTTGAGCTTTACGAAATCAGGAGCGGCCTGAACGAGAGCATGAGATACATTTTTCGAGACATCATTATTCTGTTCAGAGAGTTTGGAGATGATTTCTCTGTTACTGTAAGCGTAAGCGAGTAAAGCGTTCTGAACGCGAATTTCGCCGTTTTTGCTGAGATTTCCGTTAGTGTCAAAGAAGGCGTTTCGTTCATTCTCAGGGATAATGCCTCTGAAAGCCTTTAAGAAGTCAGAATTATGGGGAATATCTTTATCTGGGTCGTATTTAGAGATGATGTCATCAGTGAGATTTTGAGCATCTTTGGTGGCGTTTTCAGCGGTGCTTAAAGCCTGAATATTACTTTCGTTAGCTTCATTTGCGAATTTAGCCAAATCAATGTTTTCATCAACGATTCTTCTGACGAGGACGGGATTTTTGAGTTTTCTGGCCAAATCTGGGTCAACGCCGAACCTTGAAGCGTTGTCGATGATGAACTGCCTGTAATTTTGAGCTTTTTCGGGGTGCTGGCTGTAAGCTCTTCTGGTAGCCATAACTCTACCATTGCCCGAAATGGTTTGATACTTGCCGTCAACGAGGGCGACAATAGGTGCGCCGCTTTGGGCGTGATAATTTTCACCGAGTGAGTTTGGGTCAAGAGTGGCGGCCATTTTAGCGACTTCATTTTGAGCTTCCTCCCTGCCTCTGAATCTGGGTTGAGTCTGGTTGAAATTCGGGTTAGGAGTGAAGTCGTCATTATGGGAAGTGATGAGGTCCGAAGCGTCAATGAGCATAAACTGAGTATTGACGGCCGGATTACCGTCTCTTGTAACGACTTGTGAAATATTGCCGTCAAACCTGTTAGAGGGTGCGGGAGTGAAATTATAGAGGCTGAAAGTATCAGTGAGTCTCTGAATTTGGCGTATTCTTTTCTCAATTCTATGGTTGAGACTGTCAATGACCGCTTGGTTATTGCCTGTAGTTTGTTCTCGTTCAATGCGTCTTCTGAGCCTTGCGATAGCGTCATAATGCGCCTGAATATCTTTTTTAGCCTGTGATGTGTCTTCCTCGTTCCTGTGAGCAAACTGGGACGCGACAGTCCGTCTAATATTTGGATTAGCGAGACCTGCGCCGCCCGTGATGAGAGAAGTGAGCAGAGATGAGCCGGCAACGGAAGGAGCGAGCTGTTTTGCGGTTTCCCACCAGTGAGGGAACTCGTGTCCCAAAGCGGTCATGAAGTTTCCGCCGTTATTGAGGGACTCGACAGCGGATTTTTCGATGACCTGCTGGGAAGGCTCTTGAATTAATTCGTTTAAGACGCTACCTGCCGTACGAGCGGCAAACTTAGTGATAGGATTTCTGATACCTGCAGTCCACGGGGCGAAGAAACCGAGCCCGGAATCGAGAGTAAAGTTAAGCGCAGCATTGGTGAGGAAGGACTTATTAGCAGCAGCGAGACCGCCCTCATCATATTTACCTAATCTGTAAGCCTCACCGAGAGTGCCGCCTGATTCCGAGAGAGCCTCAAGACCGCCAGCGGCCAAAGCTCCAGCGAGAATGATACCGAGAGGGCCTAACCCCGCGAGTCCAGCGAGGTAAGAAGCCCCCATGCCCGCGCCCATGAACCCGAGAGAAGAGCCGGTGCCTTCTGCGACCTGAGTGCCATAATCAGGATTATCCCCGATGATGTTTGAACGGTAAGAGTTAATAGCGTCGTTAATGGAATTTTGGACTCCGAGTGATCCTTTAGCAAGAGAAGTAATCCAGCTGTCTTGGTCAGGGTAAATCTCTTTTGCGGTCTCATAGGGAATGCCGAGTCTCAAGAGGTTAATGCGTTCATCAGCCTGACTTCCGCTGAAGGGAGAAACGTATTCAACGCCCGCGCCTATAGAGCCGAGAATCTGTCCCAAGCCGCCGAAGATAGTGTTATTGAGCATATTTCCCGCGCCGATGCCCGCGGCCTGAATCCAAGTATTAAAGTCAGAGATGCCGTTAGTGTTGTCTGTAATGGAGTTAAGGACCTGCGGAGCGACATAAGGATTATTGGAGTGTTTTTGATTGAGAATTTCAATTTGTTCGTCAATGAAGTTCAAGATGAATCCTCCTTATCTATTGAACAAGCTGTTAAGCCAACCTTGCAGAATAGGTTGCGAGAAAAGCGGAGAGTTTCTGTCAATCTGACTAGGCCAAGCCCAAGGAGTAGGATTACTAGCTTGAGGGAAATACGCGAAAGGATTAGCCCCCAAAGCAGTAACGGTAACGGGAGGGCTTTTAGGTTCAGTCGTAGTAGTCGCGGTAGGTTGTCCAGTCCTAGCAGTTGGCGCAGTCTGTTCAGGTGTAGCAGTCGGTGCAGGAGGCAAATTTCCCTGATTATTATTCTGGTCGCCTAAAATGGTCATGCGGGTAGATTGTGAAGTATTATTCTGGTTACCCGCAAGGGAGTAGCCTTTATCCTCTAAGTAGTTAAAGAAGTGGCTCAACTCCATCCCCGAATCTTCAGCCAATTTCATGAACTCGCTGAAAGTAAAGTAGTTCCCGTTCCCGTCAACGAGGTACGGAGGTTCATTATTTTGCGTTGGAGCAGGATTAGTATTCTGCGCCCTCTGATTATTCCCCGTGTTCTGCGTAGCATTCTTGGTAGTAGGTTGTGCCTGAGGCTGTAATGGATAAGTCTCGAAGAATGTTTGCGGGTCAATATGTGTGCCGTCAAGCAAGACTTCAAGATGTATATGAGGTCCCGAAGACCTTCCCGTGCTGCCGACTTTTCCTACAATATCACCGGCCTTAATTTTCTGTCCAACTGTAAGGTTGAGGGAGCCGTTCTGCATGTGAGCAATACGAAATTCGAGCCTTTTACCGTTAATTTTTCTGTCCGATTCAATGACGATATTGTTACCGTAAGAACGGGAATAATAAGCCTGTCGCACAATAAATTCGTTACCCATTTCCGGCCTTAGACGAATGTCAGTGCCTTCTTGAATACCGCGAATATCAATTCCCTGATGAGTATGGTCAACCCTGTGAGCACCGAAATGTCCATTTGGATGTATTGATATACCTTGAGGACTGCCTACCATGCTGAACCAGATATTATTAGAACTGTTGTCGGTGTTATTTGCTGTAGGTTGAGTAGTCTGGTTTGAGCCTGTAGAGTTTGTAGTGTTAGGCTGAAAACCGCTCATTAAATAGTTGTTCCACACAGCAATTTCGTCATCAATGGGCTTAATAACGTTTTGCATATAAGCGAGAGCGGCTTGTTCGTTTGACGGCATATCCTGCATGAGCAGATTTCTGCGTTCAGTGAGTGCCGTGATACGTTCTCTAGCGGTCTTCATTCTTTCTTGTTCGATAGCTCTGTTGTATCTTATATTTTCAGCATTGGCGGTGATATTAGCAGCATCTCTATGAGCGTTTGCGTTGAGAGTAGCAGAATCTCTTTGAGCGTTTGCGGCGATATTGGCGGTGGCAAGATTAGTTGGATTAATGCCCATAGGGATAATAGAGCCTTGAGTGTAATTACCGTTTGCAGGATTGTAATCCATAACGACTTGTCTGTCTCCTGCGTCAATGACTTTTGACTCGTGGTGGGGAGTCATGTGAGCTGCATACGGCGAGAACGCGGTCAAAATCTGGGGAGCAACGACCCCATTAGCGGCCCCCATAGTGAGAGCGTTCATCTGACCTTGAATATCATTGTCCGCATTCCTGAACATCTCAGCATACGCGCCCTGTAGGAGGTCATTACGTATTTTCCCAATAGTTTCAGGGTTAATCATTGAGAACCTGCTAGTAGCGGCGAGGCTGTCAACGCCCCTCATAATATCCTGAATGGAGTAATAGACCGACTGCGGCAATTAGGGTATAGAGTGCTTGAAATCAACTTTGGAGGCCGTGCGAGTGAAGCCGCAAGATACGCCAATAAACGAAGCGAGATGTGGGACAAAGTGCGGGAATGGCTGAAATCAGGCGGAGCAATCCCGAACGACCCCGAATTAAAGAGTGAGCTTGCAAGCCCTACATACAAGTTTGATGCAGGGGGGCGGTTAATCCTTGAGGCAAAAGAAAAGCTCAAAGAGAGGGGATTACGTTCACCCGATATGGCTGACGCGCTCGCGCTGACGTTTGCTTACCCGCTGAGAGGGACAAGAGGAACGCAGACCATAAGAAGAAACAGCGGGCATGATATGAGCGAATATTACGGGATATAGGTGATGACTAACTGCGGGCATTGTCGAGACTGCAAACGATGCGTGGCGGTGCAATGCAGGGAATTGAGGCCGGAACGGGAAAAACGAGGCTTGGAGCATGACACAGCCAAGTGAACGCCGCAAAAAGGCGGATATACGGTTTCAGCAGATGATGACAGACCGTCAAGACTATATAGACTGGTGGCGAAAACTGTCAGACATGTACGCGCCTAATCGTGGACGTTTCAGCGTAGATGAACAGCCAAGAAAACAGGCAGTACGTTTCAACAGCCGAGCAAGGCAGATACCCGATGATTTTGCAGCCGGAATGAAAAGCGGACTTACATCACCGTCCCGGCCGTGGTTCACGCTGACACTTTATGACACAGGGCTTGCGGAATTAGAGAATGTCAAATCATGGCTGACAGAAGTACAAGATGTAATGCAGGGTGTAATGTTGCGGAGTAATCTCTATGACCAGCTTTATGACGTATACAAGGAACAAGGTATATTCGGCACTGGAGCATTGCTGATTGAAGAAGATGATGAAAATCTGCTCCACGCGCAAAGCCTGACAGTAGGAAGCTACGCAATCGGGGTAAACAAGCGTGGAAAAGTCAACAGGTTTTGTAGACAGTTCCGCCGAACACTTACGCAGTTAGCTGATGAGTTCGGAGAAAATGCACTTCCGCAGGAATTAAGGTACAGGCTGAAAGAGAAACCCGACAATACGCGGTATGAGCTGAGGAATTTAATTGAGCCATCAGAAGGTTATCTGAAAGATGATATATCGGGGCGTTTTCAGTATGTCTCGTACTGGTGGCTGAAGGGATATTCCGAGCCTGAATTTTTGCGTGTCGGAGGATATAACGAGTTTCCCGTAATGGTTCCGCGCTGGCGTGTAATCAATGATGACTTGTACGGACGGGAACAGCCCGGGGATATTGGTTACGATGACGCAGTATCACTTCAGCTAATGGAGATAGACGAAAGGGACGCGCTGAAAAAGGCAATACGGCCTCCAATGCTTGCGCCTGAAAGCCTAACGCAGGGAGATATAAACGACATGCCTGGAGGTGTAACGGTATATTATCCAGCAATGGACGGACATATTCCGGCAGTAACGCCGCTGTATCAGGTGCAGTTTGACCATAGGAGTGTTGCAGAGAAACGGCTTGAGCTTACAGCGCATTTGGAGGAAATATTCTACGTCAACCTGTTCAAGATGTGGACATCAGATATGAGGCAGGGACGGACGGCAACGGAAATTCAAGCCCGAGAAGCGGAAAAAATGTTCATGCTAGGGCCTCTGATAGAGCGTCAAATGTCAGAATTGCTAGAGCCGCTGATAGCGCGTGTTTACGGGATATTGAGCCGTGCAGGACAATTCCCAGAAC
>JAFSLR010000328.1 GCA_017448375.1 Synergistaceae bacterium
GGATTTGGTGCTGTTGATGTTCAGGCAGGATTATTACGGCGAAAATGAGAATAACGACTTGCAGGACAGCGAAGCAGATATACGGGTAGCAAAGAACCGAAACGGCAGGACAGGAGTCTTCAAGCTGATATTCAAGAGGGAGTTCACACGATTCTTGAGTCACGGTGAGGATGTGCCCGGAATGTAAGTGATTACCCTTCTTACGCTTATGCTCTCCCCCCTAGCTTTAGGGGGGATTGTGTTTTACTCTTTATTGCCATCAACTAAGAGAGCCTGAATTGTCGCTGAAAGTTTTTTCATTCCGTCCTCAATGCGTCTATAGGGTCAAGATTTGAAGCCTTCCACGCGGGCCAGAACCCGAACAATATCCCGATAAACGCAGAAAATCCCGCAGCAATCACAATCGACTGACCCGAAATTATAGTCGCCCACCCAACAAACGACGTTATAGCCTTCGATATTCCAACGCCCAACGAGATTCCTATAGCACCTCCGAGAAGCGACAATACTACAGCTTCCGTCAAAAACTGAACTCTCACATTCGACGGCCTAGCACCTACAGCCATTCTTATGCCTATTTCGCGGGTACGTTCGCTCACAGACACCAACATGATATTCATTATCCCAATTCCGCCGACAAGAAGCGAGATTGACGCAACAGCCCCCAATAACATGCTCATTACATTTGCTGTACTGGCCATGCTCTCTTGTACCTCAGTCAAATTCCGAACGTCAAAATCATTCTCGACTCCTTCCGTTAATTTGTGCCTCTGACGCAATAATGATGTTACTTCCTTTTCAGCTGTTGAAACTGAGTCTTTGTCCTTCGCCTGAACGTTTATACGCCTCACAGTGTCTACTCTTGTTCCTGCGCGTGAAAGCCTCCTTTGAGCTGTTGTTACGGGAACGAGTATAAAGTCGTCCTGATCCTGACCCCAAGAATTTGCGCCCTTCTTCGTTGTCATTCCAACAATACGGAACGGAATACTCTTGATTCTTATCGTCATGTCTACTGGGTCGGAATATCCGAATAATTCTTTTGCCACCGTCTGGCCTATAACGCAGACTTTTGCGCCCGATCGAACATCTTGTTCCGTGAACATTGCACCGCTAGCCATCGTCCAGTTTCTTACCTGCAAAATATCCGGCGTGCTTCCCGTAACGCTGGTGTTCCAGTTTGAATTACCGTATATGACTTGTGCTGATGTGTTGACTTCGGGTGCTGTCCTCGCAACTGAGAACGTTTGATCCGCAAGTGCATACGAGTCTTCAAGCGTCAATGACTGCCCAGAACCTGCTGCGCCTCTTGCGCCCGTTGAATTTGGGGGTGCCGGCATTACGATTAGCATATTTGAGCCGAAACCTGATAACGCGCTTTCAACCTGCTGAGCTGCTCCGCGTCCTATTGCTACCATTGTTATTACTGCTCCGACTCCGATTATTATTCCTAGCATTGTGAGAAGGGAGCGTGTACGGTTGCTGAGTAACGAACGCAAAGCCGTCTTTATTATTTCCATATCAATAAATCCTCCCGTTAAATTCTTTCTGTAAATTATAGAATACTTCAAGCTGTTGTATTTCATGAGGAGCTGAAAAAAATTAATGCTATAATGTCAATTACTCACTGAAAAATTTATGCTGTGAAAGGAAGTATCATAATCATCATGGAACCGTTCTACAAAACTTACAAGCCCGCAAAGAGAGGATTCTTCAAGATCTGGTTTCTCATTCTGTTAGTTCTCGTTGCTGCTTGCGCCGTCAATTACTTCAAGCCCGGCGAGCCTTGGCTCAAATGGGTATGGATTGCCGCCGTAATCATTGACGCTCTCTTAGTGCTCTACATTTACGCAAAACGCTGGACGATATCTCTCACCCTCAAGGCCAACCCAAATAAAGCTGAGGATCAGGAAGTCTCCTATGAAGAATGCAACCCGTTAAGGCCGTTCAGCTCAGATTTCCGAAAGTCAATCGAGATCAGCCTGTCGAATATATTGCACATTGAGGTAAAACAGACAGCAATACAGGCACTTTTCATGGTCGGCGACATCATAATAGCCTCAGGCGGAACAGCACTTGAGGAGATAAAAGCCCGGAATATCCCGAATCCTTTGGAAGTACGCGATGAGATTCAGAATTATGCGAAGAAGATTCAGGAGTCAGTAACCTCACGGCAAAAGCTGTGAACTGAGTAAGTTCTTGCTGACTAGCCTAAGTCTTGAAACACAGACTACGTTACTTGCGAATATATAGGTACCGGCGGACGTAAATCCTAATCTGCCGCACTACGGTTTGTGGTTAAACAGTTCTGAGGGGTAGGGACAGTGCTGCAAACATATAAAACCGCAGGATAACTTTGGCGAAGGATTATTACGCTAGCGGGCGGCGGTCTGTTTCACGTTAGCAGATATAAAGCCCGCACGCCTTCGGGCGTTAAACAGGTAAAGAAGAGAAGTTGCGTCTTATCCCTAAAGCTAGGGGTATCCGGCGCGAGGGTTTTGATGAAGAACAACGCGGGTGAAAATCAGCAGTCTTCTTCACAGGCCTAAAGAACGCACACATCTACACGCAGAAATTTGAACGGGAGCTTTGCCGGAATGACATTGCCCCCGTTTTTATTTGGGGAAAATTTCACAGGTTGTATAATGTCAGAGTAACAAAATCTTAAGGAGGCAATACAACAATGCAGTACGGAAAAATTGAAGCTCTCTTAGGCTCAGAGGCAGAGTCCCTTTTAACCCACGAGTGCAAAACCATAAGCAAAGATATGCTCTCATTACCCGGCCCCGACTTCGTTGACCGCGTTGTCAGCATGTCAGACAGACCCATTCCAGTAATGCGCGCAATGCAGACCCTTTTCTCACACGGAAGACTCGCTAACACAGGCTACATTTCGATTCTCCCGGTGGATCAGGGAATCGAGCATTCAGCAGGCGCGTCATTCGGCCCGAACCCGATATACTTCGACCCCGAAAACATCATCAAACTCGCTATGGAGGCCGGCTGCAATGCTGTAGCAACAACTCTCGGCGTTCTCGGCGCAACAGCACGGAAATACGCCCACAAAATTCCGTTCGTCCTCAAGCTGAATCACAATGAGCTTCTCACCTACCCCAACCAGTTCGACCAAGTTTTATTCGCGTCAGTCGAACAGGCTTACAATCTCGGAGCTGTAGCAGTCGGCGCAACAATCTACTTCGGCAGCCCCGAGTCAACCCGTCAGATTCAGGAAATCTCAAAGGCATTCCACATGGCCCACAAAATGGGTATGGCGACAATCTTATGGTGCTACCTCAGAAATTCAGCCTTCAAAGTCAAGAACGGCGACAAGGTTACGGATTA
>JAFSLR010000329.1 GCA_017448375.1 Synergistaceae bacterium
ATTTCCGTTGAGCGTGAGATTATCGAGCTTTGCCCCGTCTGAAAGTATTACTGTGTACATGTCATCATCTCCTTAATTGAGCAGGAAGAACGGATTGCACACACCGTATGTAGTGGTATTTGCGATAAGATTTGTGCTCCCGCCGTTAAACTTCATGCAGGCATAATTCGTACTGCTAATTGCGTCCCTCAGCCATGAGTGCATACCGCCGATACACAGTAATTCATAATTGAAAGCAAACAGCGGCAACTGAGATATTCCAGAAAACGAGTTTGCCTTATTCTGAATCCTACGGCCAAACACCATTTCTTCTGAAAGTAAATCGGCTTCTCTGTTTTCATACCAGCTATAACCGCTCTCTACACCGTCTGTAACAGAATTGCATAACCAGTCCCCGTACTTCATGATATGCTCTTCACCGAAAATAGCCTTAAACAAGGCCACGTATTTCAGCAAAGTATTTGTTGCCATTTCAGAATTTGCATAGCCGCCTTCTGTTGAAGGGGTATCATTCATGCGTTCCTGACGGTGTGCATACATACATACAATAACATGATTCCCTATTACCGGGGTAATGTTATCTTTCTTTATCATCTTGAGACAGTTGCATCCCGCCACGTAGTAGGTAGTTGCGCCAGTATTTGCGGGATATTCATGTTCAACACCATCTTTATCCGTCCACGTGAAAGCGGGATTTTGTGCTTGCCAGTAGTCGCCGGGGTAAAGGTCTGTGAACGTTCCCGCTCTAATAGCGGCTGACTGTGCTGCTGTAATTGTAGTTCCGAGATTCTTGCCTCTGTAAATCGAGTTATGAGCGGCTGCATTATTGGTATTGACAATACTGTTAAATTTGTTGCCTAGTGTTTTAATGTCTTTGAGCCTTACAATGTGAGTTGCATCGTAACTCATGCTATTTCACCTGTTTTTTTTGTTTTCAAAATGAGACAGACACCGCATTTCTGCAATGTCTGCCACGTAATGATTTTCTGAATAATAGATTAACTGCCGAAAATTTCGGTGATAACTTCAGCGATTTCTGCGTCAGTAGCGAGATTGCTTGTAGAGAGGAGCGCGGATTTGAGTATTCCGCCGTCCGCGAGACCTCCCCCGGAGACAAAAACCGCTATACGGTTTGCAGTTGCAGATGTAACCTTGTCGATTTTCCCCGTAACAGTGGTCTTTGAAATTCCGCTGTCAGCAATGCCGCCGCCTGAAGCGAACGCCGCAAGATTATTCGCCGTAGCTGTAGTAACCTTGTCGACCTTTGTATCGAGAGTTGTCGCGTACCCTGTAACAGTTGACTTTGCAATCCCGCTGTCGGCCAAATCTCCCGCGCTGGTCAGCATTGCAAGGTTATTTGCCGTTGCATTGGAGACCTTCGCGGCTTTTGTGCCGATTGTCGTTGCGTAGCCTGTAACGGTGGACGCGGCAATCCCTGAGTTTGTCAGGTTTCCGTTAGCGTCAAGCCCGGCAAGGTTGCCGTTTGTGGAGCTTGCTACCTTGTCGGCTTTCCCTGATGTATTCACGTGAAGGCCGTCGCTCTGAACTGTGATTGCGTTGTTTGCAACCGCTGAGATTTTGACGGTGATTGTGCGCCCTGAGATTGTGAGTATTTTTGCGCTGTTCCCTGTCGCTACAGTGTAGGTATCAACAAGCGTAGCCATATTCATGAAGGAATACGTTACACTGCCGTCCGAACCTTTTATCGCAAGCACTAAAACGGGCTTTCCGTCCAAATTCGGATTAGTCGCACCTGGATATGTTGAGCTTGAGAACGCGAAACTCCCCACGAATGTTGTCTTTGTCTGGTCGAGAAAAAACTCTGTCGGGAAGTCCACCGTGAAATCGGCTGTCCCTGAACCGTCAGCTGTTTTGAAAAATGATATTGTATTGCCCGATACGGAGACAAATTTAATCGTTGTGTCGAGCTGAGTTTTTATAGCACTCGCAACGCTTTTCACCTGTCCGAGCTGGGCAACGTGTGTAGCGTCATAACTCATTATGCGAACACCTCGTTAATCATCTCGGCAAACTCCGTGTCAAGTGCTACATTGGCAACCTGAAGAATATTGTCCTTTGCGATCCCGCTGTCTATGAGATTTCCATTTGCGTCAAGTGCTGAGACGTTGTTTGCAGTAGCCCCTGAAACTTTATCGGCCTTTGCGCTGATGTTCACATGGAGGCCGTCATTCTGTACTGTGATTGCGTTGTTTGCGACTGCTGAAATCTTGATTTCAATCTCGCGTCCTGCAATCGTGAGTATCTTTGTGCTGTCTCCAGCTTTGACCGTGTAATCATCGACAAGCGCGGCCATGTCCAAGAAGGAATATGAGATAGTCTGTTTGCTTGCATCGGAAGGCGTTGTATTGTCCACACCTTTGACCGCAAGGACTAAGACGGGTTTTCCTTCGAGGCTTGGATTAGTTGCGCCGGGGTATGTCTCTGTGCTGAATGAGAAACTCGGCACGAATTTTGTTCCGAGCTGGTCAAGAAACATTTCTCCGGGGAGAGCTGCTATTGCGTCTCCGATTGCTGTTTTTGCCGCCTGTGCTAATGTCTTCAGCTGTCCTACTGTTGCTAGTTTATTCACATCATATGCCATATTATTGGCCTCCTGTATTATTTTTGTATTTATGTTTCACCGTGCGTGTACTAACGGATTAACACACTAACCAAATATTTCACTAAGCATGTCGTTAAAATCTTCCTGCGTAGTGATTTCGTCTTTAAGTTCATCAGGTATCTCGCTCAATGTTTCCCCGTCAGAGCCATCTCCGTTGAACACATCATCAATAAGAGCGTCCATATCCTCATCACCTGCAATATAAGCTCCCTTGTATTTCATTTTCCCCGTCCCCACGAGAGCTTCTGAAATGGTTTGCAGTTCTTCATTGATGTTAGCGACCTGTTCGTGTAAATAAGCAATATCCTTTTTGGAAGCCCCGCCCCCGCCTGCATAGATAGGATTAATGATAAGCGGCATTTTCTCACCTCCTTTAAGTTTTTACGAACTGCGTACCATCAAAGACATACAACGAATTATCAGCTTTATTGAAGAAAGGAACGCCCGCAGGAATAGTAACAGACATGAACGGCATACTGCCCCACCCCCTAAACGAATAAATTTTGTGGTTATCAAGAGAAGCGTAAAATTCATTATTCTCTATTTGTGTTCCACCTCTCCATTCCAAATTACTGTCCGCAGTATAAAGATACCCGCTGTAATTGTCGTCCTCTGGCTCATACCAAATACATTTATCGCCTGCGGCAGACGGAGTAACCTGACTCGGTCTCGTAACGACATGAAGAATGTCGCAGACAGGCGGGATAGTAGGTTCAGAAATCCGAACGAATGATTTATTGTTTCCGTTGGCCGAGAAAGTATAAGTACAGCCGTCAGCCTTGTTGTAAATAGTATCGCCGTCATACAGTTCATGAATAACTCTAATAAAAGCCTCAGAGCCGCCTTCAGGAATATAGCTGTAAATACAAGCGTCATCAGTAAGTTCACTGCTTATATTAGCGAAAGAAGTAGCATTATTAAGACTGAAGTTAGCATAATAACGACTGTCTACATATTCGTAATATCCTTTCCATTCGACATAAGAGGAATAACTTTCAGGTTTAAGAATAAGCATACCGCCGTCAGGAATATTACTCGGCCAATTAGACCCGATGTAATCGATGAACATATCGACAGTATAATGATGATTACCGCCTGTCCTTATGAACTTGTGATTTTGAGCGTCGAATACGTACAGTGAATTATCAGCCTTATTGAGAAAAGCATCACCGTCATTAAGATTAACCGAATATGTTATGCCGTCTTCATTGACTGTGTAAATTTTGCCATCGTAAAAAGCGGCAAGGACTTTAGTACTGGTTACCTCGTCTATCCAAGAATTTGTAAGCAACAGGCCGGAAGAAAAGAAATTAACGACAAGAAATGTAGGAAGTGAGTAATTATTGTCATTAACGTCTAAATACTGTCTTCCGCGCATAGCTTTAAGATTTGCAGGTAAAGAAGAATTTTCGTCAGAGGCATCGAAAACGCCCCAGATAATATCATCAACGATAGCGATAGAAGCCCCCGCGCTAGAATCCTCAGAAGAGTCTTGCGACAAAGCCTCTACATCAGACTGCAAAGAAGCGATTTGAGTTTTTATTGACGGAATATCAGAGCAATCATCTTTAACGCCGTCAATTTGAGTAGCCAATGCCGCGAGCCTAGTGGAAATACGTTCAATATCTTCCTGCCCCGCATTAGAAAACAGGTTATCGCCCTGAACAGTGAAAATATTTGTATCCTCGTCAAGATAAGCAAAGAACGCTTGCCCGTCATGAATGGACGGAGCGAAAAGTTCAAGAATTTTATCAATGAAACGCGTAATATCGACTTTCACAAACTCACCTCCTTAGCACAAAACGAAAGCGGGAGCAGGTGCGGAGTTTGCACTGTATACATCACCGGGCGCAACATGGGTCAGAGAATCAGCGTAAATGATTTTCGCAGTGCCGTCCAGATAAGCGGAACGAGTAACGACAGAACAAGCCTCGCCGTTAATGTCTCTGTTAATATCAGCCTCTGAACTGAGAGCGGAATAGTAATCCCACGTAGCCCCCTCAAAGACGGTATCCGGGAAAAATTCATCACTTCCGGCAGTAACAGTCATCTCCGAGAAAGACGGAATGAAAACTTTATCGTAAGTAATATCAGCGTCAAAGCCGTCAATGTAATCAGGGTCATCAATGGCTGTGTCCTCGTTGTAATCATCAAAGAAAGCCTGAGTAACAATCTTGACGGGAACAAGCAGCTCAACCAAAGCGGGCGGAAGGCAAGACAAAAAGCCTTTAACGCCGTCATCTGTATAACTCCCTTCATGCGGTGAAAGAATATCAGCGGTATACGATGAAGAAAACCAATTCGCGCCTGAAGCATTGAGCCATTTTCGGAGCTGAGAATATTTCCACCTGTTGAAGCCGTTAGTGCCGAACGGAGCAAAGCCCTTCCAGAGAGTGCGAGCAAATTGGAGAATGAGAGCTTTTTTTGTTGAGCCGTCAGCAAGAGTAATAGTTCTGAAAGAGCAGAAATTGAGCGGTAAATTCTCGATAACCGCGCCCGTTTTCGGGTGAACGAAATCAATTAACATCTGCGTATTATGGCAGTCGTATTTGCTTTGCGCTGTTTCATTCTGAATACTGGTAACTACATCATCAAAGGTAGTATTCTCAAAGACTGAGCCATTTTTGAGAATGGTACAGTCCGCCTTATTCTTAGCAATGATACGAATATTCTTAGTGCAGCTCC
>JAFSLR010000330.1 GCA_017448375.1 Synergistaceae bacterium
AGTCGTAACATTGTGGCTTGAAAATGACGGATTCGATTACCCGTTCCAGATGGATTACGCACGGGGCTGGCATCAGATTGTTGACGGAGTACGTGAAGTCGCTGATTACGCCGCAGGTTCTGAGGGCAAAAAGGAGATCAAGATTTCGATTGAGTACAAGCCCTACGAGGAACGGAATTTTGCGATGATTGACAGCACTGGAATGACGATGTCTCTGCTGAATGAGATTGACCGCAAAAATGTCGGCTGCACTCTCGACTTCTGCCACATGCTGATGAAGCACGACAACCCGTCATTGGGTATAGCCCTAGCAACGGAGAAGGGAAAACTTTTCGGCCTCCACATGAACGACGGCTACGGCTGGCAGGACAGCGGTATGATTTTCGGCTCAGTCAACCCCGTACTCGCTCTTGAGTTCATATATTATCTGAGGCTATATAAGTATGAAGGAGTCGTATTCTTTGACACGTTCCCGATACGTGAAGACCCGTTCAAAGAAACTCAAGCCAATATTGACGCATTCGAGAAAATCAACGGAATTATTGACCGCATAGGCATGGAGAAAATTGCAGAAGTTATCCGCGCCAAAGACGGCGTTAAGGTCAGCGGGCTAGTACTTGACATGCTCAAGTGAAAGCATAAATATATTAGGAGGAATCATCACAATGAAAAGAAGTTACACCGCGTTAATTCTTGCTTTACTGGCAGTACTCGCGCTTACGTTCACGGCGTTTGCTGACGAGTTCAACCCCGACTCAGACCCCAGCGCAAAGACTATCGAGCAGGTACGCGCAGAACTGGGCGCAGAAGTCCCCGTGAAAGATGTCCATAACCTTTCGGCTATCATGAAGTCAATCTCAAACGAATTTTGGCGCAGTCTCAAAGAAGGCTATGATCTTGCCGCGAAAAATTCAGGCGTTGAGATTCGTGTTGACGCAACAACAGACGAGGGCGACGAAATCGGACAGCAGACCATGATGGACAACGCAGTAAATCAGGGTGTCAAAGCTATCATGGCAAGCCCAATCTCAGACTCAAACCTTGCGGCGGCTGTCGACAACGCTAAAACCGCAAAAATCCCGGTCGTTAATGTCAATGACGGACTCATAGCGAACTGCGATTACTACGTAGGCCCTAACGCTTACATGAACGGTCAGCTCGCAGCCGAATGGATCTCAAAGAAGCTCGGCGACAAAGGCCAGGTAGGAATCGTTATCGGAATGGCAAAAGCATTCGCAGCCCGCGAAAGGACTCAGGGTTTCGAGGACTGGATTAAAGAGCATAACTCAGGGCTCGAAATCGTTGCCAAACAGAACGCTGACTGGGACAGGCAGAGAGCTAAAGAGCTTGCGTCAACATGGATAATGCGTTTCCCCGACATGAAGGCTATTTTCTGCAACAATGATGATATGGCACTCGGAGTCGTTGAGGCTGTTGATGAGGTTGACGCGGATATTCTTGTTGTCGGCGTTGACGGAATCGGCGAGGCTTACACGTCAATCCGTGAGGGCAAACTTGACGCTACAGTCGACTCGTTCCCTTATTACATGTCGCAGGTCGCCGTTGAATGCACGCTGAGAGTCTTGGCAGGGCAGAAAGTACCGCATGTAGTTGCGACTCCACAGGCGTTAATCGACAAAGACAACGTAGACAAGCCAGCAAAAGAAATCATAAACTGGGTTGATACGGTCTACACGAAATAAGAAGGACGAAATCAAACGGGGTGTGTGAAAAAAAACATCCCGTTTTTGTTTACAGAATGGAGTGTGCGAATGTCTAAGGCAGTAGAATTTGTGAAAATCAACAAGCATTTCCCCGGCGCGCATGTCCTCAAAGATATATCGTTCAGCGTTGAGGAAGGAGAAGTAACAGCCCTTCTCGGTGAAAACGGAGCCGGAAAATCAACAATCCTCAATATACTTCACGGGGTTTACCCTGAATATGAAGGCGATGTATTGTTACACGGGAAAAAAGTACAGTTCAGGAATCCGAATGAGGCTATTGTTGACGGGAAAATATCGAAAGTCCATCAGGAGACATTAATTGTCAGGGATTTAACGGTCGGCCAGAACGTAACACTCGGCCATGAACCGACAAAAGGATTCTTCATTGATTACGCGAAAATGCACCGTGATGTAAACGCAATACTCACGGAATTACACTGCAACTTCAGGAGCGAAGAGTTAGCCGACAAATTAACGTCAGGGCAGATGCAGATGATGGCGATTGCAAGGGCGTTATATCACAAGTCCAACATAATATCTCTTGACGAGCCTACAGCGTCATTGTCGATACGTGAGACCGAAGCACTATTTGACGTTATAAAGCAGCTCAAATCACAGGGAGTTACGATTCTTTACGTCTCACACAGGCTTGAAGAAATATTCAGGATTTGCGATAAGGCCGTAATCATGAGAGACGGAGAATATATCACGACTCTTGAGGTCGCAAAGACAACCCGCGACGAATTGATTCATGCTATGGTCGGTCGTGCAGTGAGTGCTGTTGCATCGCGTAATGTTCCCTGCATGGCAAGTGATGAAGTTGTGCTGAAGGCTGAAAATCTCACAGGGCCGACGGGCTTTAAGGATGTATCGTTCGAGCTTCACAAGGGAGAAATTCTCGGCTTCTTCGGGCTTGTCGGCGCAGGACGCACTGAAACAATGCGCGCGATTTTTGGGGCTGACATGATTACGGGCGGAAAAGTTTTCATGAAGGGCAAACGTATTCCGACAGGCTCATGGAACACATCAAAGGCTCTGAAAGCAGGTATAGGACTCATTCCTGAAGACAGAAAGACTCAGGGCTTCATGAAACTCTCAAGCAACACTCAGAACATATCAATCTCAAGCCTTGAGGATTACGCAAACGCATTCGGATTCCTGAGCGATGACAAAAAACTCAAGAACGCCGAGCACTTTTTCAAGGAGCTGGAGATTCATCCGAACAAGCCCGAATATTTGACGCTTAACATGTCGGGAGGAAATCAGCAGAAAGTAATTCTCGCCCGCTGGATGAGTACGAAAGTCGACATAATAATTTTCGATGAGCCTACAAAGGGAGTCGATGTCGGAGCAAAGGCCGAAATTTACAGGCTCATGGAAGAAATGATACAGAACGGTAAAAGTATCATCGTCATATCGTCGGAGCTTCCTGAAGTAATGGGACTCAGCGATCGTATTATCGTCATGGGCGAAGGAAAAGTGAACGCAGTTTTGAATCGCGGGGAATACGGAACAAGTGATCAGATGCTTGACTATGCTATAGGAGGATAACGACAGGTGAAAAATTTTGTCAGCAAATACAAACGCGAGCTTGTAGTCCTGCTTGCGACATTCGGAATGGGATTAATCTTCACGGTAATGAACCCTAACTTTATGCGCGTAAGCAACATCATAACGATACTTCAGCAGATGGTGCTTAACGGAGTATTAGCCGCCGGAATTATGTTCGCGATAATCACGGGCGGAATTGACCTCTCTATAGGCTGTACGTTCGCGATTACTGGAATCGTTACGGCCTCAATGGCGGTCAAGGGTATTAATCCATGGCTTGCGATTCTTGCGGGGCTTGCGGTCGGCGCGGTACTTGGGGCATTCAACGGATTCCTTGTTACGGGTCTGAAAC
>JAFSLR010000047.1 GCA_017448375.1 Synergistaceae bacterium
GACGAATGCTTGGAACTTTACGCGCTCCTTGCCTCTGCACCTTTGGCGAAAACTTTCGGGATTGGAAGAAGTGTAGCGGACATTCAGCTGTTAGAACTCTTAGGGGAAACAATACAGGGGATTATCAGCGACAAGAATCTAGTCAGGCCGATGATATACGGATTCACAAACCCAACCGAATTAGCTCCCTTCGCGAAAACAGCCGCCCGAATCTCATGGGGCAGCAGCGGTAACGTCCGCGAAGCTCTATGCAGGGTGAAACAGAACCCGGACAGGATATTCCGCGCGAACCTTCACAGGCTTCAAGACTGGCTGACAGCACTTGACGAGGCCCGGAAGAATCTTCAGGAGCTGAAGAACATGGCCGGAAGGAAGTACGATTATTCCTACATTGCCGAAATGGATAAAACTTTGCGGGCTGTTTATGATTTCGGGATTTCCGTAAACAGATTCTCGGCTGCGATATTCTTTGATCTTCCTGTTGATGTGCTGTTTGCCGTGAATTACGCGAAAGTTACGGCTGAGTCGAACCAGTCGAAAATCATCGGGATATGCCGTGAGCTTGGCCCTGTCTACAGCGTTTCACAGAGGCTATGCGTTCTCAACCGTACTCAGACAATGAGGAATGAGCTTCTCAAAGTGTGGAAGGATAAACTTGCTGACGCAGGCTGGTTAAGCACGGATTACTCAAAGTATGAAGAGCTTGTAGCCTCACTTTCTACTGACCCTGATTTGATGAGGGACGCTGAGAGGATAAAAGATTTCTTCAGGGAGTGGCGTTAATGAGGCGGATAATATTTGCATTGCTTGCGGTGATTCTGATTGCGCCTGAAACAGAAGGTGCTGTTGAAATTGAAGAGGAATTACTGCGCGAAACTAACAGGGAGTTATCGAGGTCAGCACTGAATCAGTATGTGCCATACATCGGGGACTCCCTGAAGGAGTCAATGAAGGACAACTGGGAGTTCATCTCCGACGCTTACAGGGGTAACGCAGAATGGTCTGACGTAATCATTAGGGCGGGTACGGACATTGCAGGATATACGGTAACGCCTGTGCTTGTTGACGGTGTTATAGCGTTCTCGGAGAGCGAAATGGCGGTAATCCTCAAGGAAGCCGAGATAGGGATTTTCTGCTGGAGCATGGGAAGGGAATTTTTTGCATACAGCAGGGGTGAAATTAAGTATGACGAGCTTAAAGAAAGACTCTCGGATACGTTTGTTAAAGAGGTCTCTATAATGCCGGTGAAAGTTCTCGCTTATCTTGTCTCAAGCGCAGCGGGATATTCTTTCCTTTCGCCTGTGATAATGATAGCGGGGTCATTCGCGATAAAGAGGGCGCAAGAGTGGCACGAGTTCCAGAGGTGGAAGAATACTGTATGCCTTGATGATGTCCGCAAGATTCTGGGAGATGATTTGATTAACGCATTGACGCTAGCGACTCCCGAACAGCGTTACAGCATTTCAGACCCCGAAAGACGGCCTAATCTCGCAAACCCCGAACGCAGGAAATCTATAGCCAATCCGTAAAACAAAAATCCCCCGCATTTTTCAGCAGGGGGACTCTTTTTTTTTTCATTCAACATCTACCACACAGCAACACGGTTTTCAGGCGCAAGATACATTTTATCGCCTTCCTTTACGCCGTAAGTCCTGTAGAACTCTCCATACTGCTGGACAATCGCATTCACCCTTATATACGGCAATGCGTGAACGTCCGTTTTCACCCTCAAATCGCTAAGTTCACGGGTCTGAGTCATCTTCCAGATTCTAGCGTAAGCCCTGAAGAATTTATCGTAATTGAATCCTTCAATGCTTTCTGCGATTCCCAGCATGGCTTTTACTCCGGCCATGTCGGCAATAGTTTCCGTCTGAACGAGTGAGCCGTTATAGTGTTCGCCGGAGTCGTCTACCCTGAATGTGTCAAGATACTTTATGAGCCTCTCAGCGCGTTTCATGAAGTGAGCGTTGTCTTCATCAGTCCACCACGACTCAACATTTCCCGTCTTCCCGAACTGAGAACCCCTAGTGTCGAATGCGTGCGAAATCTCATGGCCGATAACCATTCCGATACCGCCGAGTTTTTCCTCATAGGTCATATCGGGATTGTAGAAATCTCCGCCCATTATCCCCGCGATTATGTTTATCGAGTTTTCAGAGGGCTGATAATACGCATTGACAACAACGACATCTTGAATCCATAAATCATGGTCTACCTTTTGATTTATGCGGTCGTAAAAATATTTCTGGACTTTGTATCTTCGCAGAGCCTTCACGGACTCGTAAAATCCTGCGCCTTCGGGGAAATCAAATTCTGAGAAGTCAACCCATTTTTCCGGGTACGCAGAATTGAGCCTCATTGCGTCAAGTTTCTCGATAGCCTTTTTTCGTGTCGACTCCGAAAGCCAGTCTTCAGCCTCAAGCATTGACCTGTAGAATTTCACGGTCTGCCGGATTATGTCTTCAATCTCTCTCTTTGCGCTCTCAGGAACATAACGCTCAACGTAAATTCTTGAGACAGGGACGGGCAAATTTCCGTGAACAAAATCAACCGCTAACTCATCATCGGGCTTGTTCTCGGTTATACCGTAACGTTCGCGGGAAATCCTCTGGTACTCCCTGTAAGCAGCCTCATCCGTGAGAGTGATATAGCCCTTAACGAGTCCGCAGAGCAAATACGCTTTCATATCCTCAAGGTTCGACTCGGTGTAAAGCTCATTGAGTGCCTTTAGCCATTCGGGCTGCTGAAGGTTCATCAAGTCCGAGACCGCATTGTGAGCCGCTATTATGTCAGCAAACGGGAAAATCGGCGACATCTCCCGAAGCTCGTCCATTGTCAGAGGATTATATGTTTTGTCGATTGCTGAAGGGTCGTAGCTCTCTTGAAGTGTCATCTCATGAGCCGCTATTTTCTCCTCGAAACGGTACGCGCTCTCAAGAATATTTTTCGCAAATTCCTCCGTGTACCCCAATCGCCTCAACATGTACGTAACAATAGCGTCATGCATTTTCTTTGTGTGGTCGCCGTTAGCGGTCCTGTTGCGGTATTCGGCGGAGTCTCCGAGCGATAATCCTGTTGCTGATAATTCGAGGTTGTAAGACTCGGAGTCTTTGTTGTCGCGCCCTAATCCGAAGTCAGCAATTACAGCACCGTGATAGAAACTGTCCTCAGTCATGAAGTATTCGCTGAGTTCGTCAATAGATTTTATGCCGATGATTTTTTCTGACTGCTTGTCGAGGTCTGCGAGTCCTTCCTCATTCCGCGAGTCCCAGTCGAGCCACATAGCATAAAGTCCTCTCACTAACTCTGCGTCATGGCCGGAAATTGCCGGGTCAGTCATGAGTCCTTTGAGTCTTGCGTCAATCGTGTCTTGAAGCTCCATGAATGCGCCTGTGCGGACATGGCCGGGCTTGAGTTTAGCGTTTCTGAGCCATTCGAGATTCACAGCACCGTAGAAATCATCTTTGAGTGCCGGATTATATTTCCCTAACGCGCCGTAAACGTTTGAGTTGAACCAGGGAGTCATTTGTCCTGCAAACGCTGTACTACAGAGAGTCATAACCGCAATAATCGCAACAGCAATCTTACTCGAAAGCATGAAGATCCCCGTCGCTGAAGTAGAGTACGCCGTCCGAATATGCCGGATTACCATTAACGCCGCTTTCACTCGCAAGCGAGCCGACCTGCCGTCCTGTTCTCGCGTCAAGTACGAACATAGGCCCTGACTCTGCCCCGGCAAAAACTACTCCGTCCGCAAGAATGGGTTTCGCTGAAATGTTCCCGCTGTTTGTGTTGAAACGCCATAATGTACGGCCTGTCTTTTCGTCAAGTGCTATGACTGCTCCGCGCCCTGTGCCTACGATGATTTTGCCTTCAGCGACTTCGGGCTGAGTTGTGATAGTGTCGTGAACGTTGACGTTCCAGAGGGGCTCAACGCCTTTAATCTGTACAGCGTTCACTGAGCCGTCCCAAGCTGAGAAGTAAACATTTCCGTTTTTGACTGTAGGAGTGTTGATTGCACCGCCAGCACCGCCGCCATTGAGTCTCTTTCCTGATTTCGCGTCAAGGATACTGAATATCCCGTCATACTCTCCGACAAAAAGAAGTCCGTCCGAATATGTCGGGGCAACTCTGACTCCCTGATCCCCTGTCGTGTAAGTCCATGCAGTACGGCCGTCATTCGCGCTGAATGCGTGAACCTTCCTGTCATCTTTCGAGACGTAAACGAGTCCGCCGCCTGTGGCAGTACCATCGCTGAGTCCGTCATTCACTCTGCGTCCTCTTGTGTCGCGACCGCCGATTCCGCCAGCTGACCAGCGGTAAGAGCCGTCAGAGATTGCGAGGCAGATAATTTCGCCGCTTCCGATTGCGAAGACCACGTTATTTCCGATGACTGAGGGAACGCCGTAGATTGTGTTTTCGGCTTTGTAGTCCCAAATTGGGCGGCCTGTGTTTTTGTTGAGGGCGTAGAATCTTCCGGTTTCAGTCCCGAAGAAAATGTTATTTCCTGAGACTGCGACTCCGCTTGTTACGGGGCTGTCTGGCTTGAATGACCATTTTTCGTTACCGCTGAATGCTGAAGCTGATACTGCCATGACGAAGACGAGAATTAACGCTGTGAAAAGTTTTCGTTTCATGAAAAGAAACCTCCTGAATAAAATAAATACTCCTTAAGATTCAAAGAGCGAAGATATTTTAGCACAAAAGGGCAGGAAATTACCCCCCTCCCTGCGGGTGTCCCCCTAAGCTAGGGGGGAGGGAACGAAGTGGAAAGGGGGTTTGTTTTGGGCTGACTGTTATATGTACTGTTCGACTTGGTCGTGAACTACTACGAGATTGTTGAAGTCCTCAACTCTTGGACGCTGTACCAATATCGGCTCTCTTACGTGAATGTACTGCGTCTCGGTTCTGCGTATTGTCTGGCCGCGCTCGATTCGTACGGCATTTCCGGCGGTGTTGGTGATGATGCTTGTCTGTACTACCTGCATGATTGACTCCTCCTTCGCTTGTGGGTACGTTAATTGTACACTAAGTGCGCGTTTTTCGTGAGGAAATAATCACAGCGAGTCCCGCGAATGCCAGAAGTCCGAGTCCTGAGTCACAACCGCTGCTTGAATTTCTGACTCCGCCGGTGATTTGACGTTCGGTGAATTTAATCATTCCGGCGATGTTAGCACTTCCGCCCATTTCCTCATCATCGAAAGTGATTATTATGTTGTCGCCCGACTCAAGTGCAGCTTTCTTCGTCCAGTCAAGAACGGTCAAACGGAATTTCCCGCCTACAGGCCCAGCCCCTACAAAGAGCTGATTGTGATCTTCGTCCACAACGAGTGCAAATTCATTCTGGAACTGTTCAGCCGGAATCGCCTGCGGGTCTTTGGGATTCTTGATGAACGTTGAAGGGGGAGCGAGGAATGAGCCTAAATCGCAGACTCTCGTTGAACCTGTTGTGCGTGCGTGAAGTAGAGTCATTGTGCTGATGAGAGTCTTTGCGTCCGTGCTTGTGAGGTCAACGTTGACGAAATAGAATCCGTTATTGCCGTCAAGAGGAGGCTCTTCAACTTCAAGCTCATTGTCGGACGACCATACGCATACGGCTCTTGATCCCATAACGCCGGGCCAATAATATATTGCGTCTTTCTCATCGCGAGTATTCTTGTTCTTGCTTTCCATTGAGAAATAGAATCCGCTTCCTGCTGTGAAAGGCTTTTCGATCTCAACGGCTGTCTCATACAGTAAAACATTCATCTGTGTCTGATACCCGTCCCAGAAAAATACCTCTACGCTGTTTTCGGGAAGCACTCTGTCAACACTGAGTCCCTTCACATCAAGGTTAGTGTATGAAAAAATACTTCCTTTGTGCTGTCCTTCCTGAGCGATTACGAGTTCGCCGTTTGCCGTAGTGTTATCCGAAACCATTGCGATAAGCTGGCCTGTTGAGGTGTAATGATAGAGTTTTGACGCAATATCTTTCGAGGCAAGATTCGCGTTGAGGTCTCCTGATTCAGCAACGAAATAGAATCCTCCGAGTGTGTCGGGCATAGGCGACTCAATATCGACATCGAAGCCGTTAATATCCCTGCTTGTAATTGTACGTGCTGAGGCCGGGACTGTAGCTTTCTCATCAATGCACCATATTGAAGCGTGAGCATCTCTTGAGACTGGCTCATCATAAGCAACGTAAGCGATTAGACCGTCTTTGATGAAAACGAGTCCGCGTCCCATCTCCAACGCTGCTTCATCGTCTGACTTCCTCATCGTTGTGTCGAAACCTGTCCTAACGTGGCGGAAAACTGCAAGCTCTGCGAGTGTCTCACGGTCATAAACGTAAATGTCGCTGCTTATTGGGGTATAGTCTCCGCTGGCTGTGATGTTAGCGCGCTTTGAGCTCCAAACGTAGAGATAGTTGTGGCTGTCGGGCCAAAGGCTGACGAGGTTGTGAACCTGATACTCTGAGCTGAGGTTTGCTGTAGCTGTGTTGTTCCAGGTTAGCGGGTCAATGGCTCTCAAAGTATTACCGTCAATGGCGTAGATTAATCCGTTCGCCTCATCGGGTGGAAGGAGAATATCTGCGCTTGCTACGGTGTTTTCGGGGAGGCTTAATGTTCGTTCCTCGAAAAGGGGACGTGAGACGCTGACGGAAGGATCGTAGAATGAGTAATCTGTAACGCGGTGAGTTGTAGAGCCTCCGTATTTGAGGGTTTTTGTGACGTAGAGGTACTCTTTTCCGTTCCGTGTGAATGTTCCTGAACCGAGTGAGCGTCGGTCTCCAGATTAGATGACAGAGGGGTAAGGGATTCAGTTTTCGTCGAAATCAATTCGTCCTAGACCGTAATAAGCGTTTGTGGCGTTCGGGTCAAGAATATCGCCTGAAGAAAACGTGTAGAAATATGACGCTGAAGCAATTTGAGCAGAGAGAATGAATAAAGCTGAAAGGATAAAGAGAAACTTCTTCAATTTGAATCGCCTCTTTTGTTTAAGAAATTTTGCTTATTATATTATAAGTTATTTATGAAGTCATAATAGCGGATAGTGTTATAATAATTTTGCTGTGCAGCATGAGAATGCGTAAGTCCGGGCAGAAGGGCATACGCATTTTTTATTGCCCTGAAAAATTTTTCGGAAGGTGATAATGTTGGACACAAATATTTTTCTTGAGCGCGAGAAAGTCAGCAGACTGATGATTCGCTACTCAGTTCCCCTCATAATATCCCTGTTAGTTGCGGCACTCTATAACATAGTCGACCAGATATTCATAGCAAACGCGGATTATCTCGGCTCAAACGGAAACGCGGCAAACAATGTAGTATTCCCCATGACGGTAATAGCTCTTGCATTCACGTTAATGATCGGCGACGGTGTATGTGCATTCGTGAGCATGAGTCTTGGCGCGGGGAATCAGAATCAGGCAGGAAACAGCGCGGGAAGTGCGGCGTTATTGTCGTCAAGCGTCGGAGTCATTATAGCGTGTGTATACTGGGTATACCGTGAGGAGTTTGTTGGGGTTTTCGGGGGGCGAGTGAATGATGAGACATTCCGGCTTGCTGTTGAATATTTCTCGTGGATAATCCCGGGAATACCTTTCTATGTTTTCGGGCAGGCAATGAATCCGCTTATCTCTGCTGACGGAAGCCCGAATTACGTTATGTTCTCGACTCTGATGGGAGCGGGGATAAACATAATTCTTGACCCTGTATTCATATTCGTGTTTCACTGGGGCATGAAGGGTGCGGCAATCGCTACGGTGATGGGGCAAATATTCACTGCGATGATGTCATTGCGTTATATCTCAAGCAAGATGAAGGCAATAAATTTCAGCCGCTCTAACCTTCATTTTTACCCTTCGTTAATGAAACGCTATATTCCTTTAGGGATGTGCAGTTTTCTCTCACAGGTTGCATTAGTGATAAGCGTTGCGAGCGTGAATATGATGATTCACAAATACGGCGCGTTAGATTCTGTTTTCGGGAAGCCTGAGTATTCACAGATTCCTATGGCGGTAATAGGTATAGTGATGAAGTTCTTTCAGATTGTGATTTCGGTTGTTGTCGGATTGTCTGCGAGCTGTACGCCGATAGCGGCCTACAACGTTGGAGCGGGGCGGCCTGACCGTGTGAAATCGTTGTTTACGCTTCTTCTTGAGTGCGAGTTTGTTTTAGGGTTAATTGCGTTTGTGATTGTTGAGTTTTTCCCGGAACATATAGCTTCACTTTTCGGGGCATCTGGCGAGAGCATTTACTACACGACTTTCACGGTTAAATGCTTCAGGACGTATTTGTGCCTGATAATTCTTGCGTGTATCAACAAGGCTTCATTCATATTCATTCAGGCAATGGGGAGGCCATATATTTCCGCAGGACTGTCGATAATACGTGAGGTTATTTTCGGAGCCGGACTCACAATCATAATGCCGATGTTCATGGGGCTTGACGGTGTTTTGTGGTCAATGCCTGCGAGTGATGCTTTGACGTTCGTTGTGTCAGTCTGCGTTATCGTTATGATATACCGCGAATTAAGCGCAGGGACTCGAAATTAATCATCAATGCCCGGTGCTTTCAGGTTGCCGGGCTGTGTTAAATTATTCCGGCTCACTTCCGACTCTGTTCCGTCATTGAATCTCAATCGTGAAGTAACATAATGTATATCATTGCTCTTTGTGCTGATAATTTTCTCGTAATAGTCCTTGAGATTCTCTTTGCGTATAACTTTATCGGGCTGTGAATTAATCCCGTAAACCAATTCTTTTACATCGTCCGCAAGCTCTGAATATAGAATAGGAATGACCGTAACAAAAATTTCATCATTAATGCGATATGCTTCAACCCAGCCATTTGACTCCTGCATGAGGAAATCCCTGTTAGTATTTTTCACCGGTGCTGCGTAAAGTCCGTGCGAACTTATTCCGACAGTCCACAAAATCGCGAACAATAACGCGCCCGCTCCAATGTCCGATAAAACATCAGCGCGACATTTCCTGAATCGAAGCATTAAGGCCGAAATTGTGAGA
The DNA here is from genome assembly GCA_017448375.1 of Synergistaceae bacterium. Classification (GTDB taxonomy): domain Bacteria; phylum Synergistota; class Synergistia; order Synergistales; family Aminobacteriaceae; genus JAFUXM01. The sequence continues at coordinate 9,008 of JAFSLR010000047.1, forward strand.
ATGATTACCGCTCCTGCTGTGAAATAATGTTTTGTGAATGCGTAACGCCGCGCAAACTCAAAGCTGAACGCAAATATTACCGTGAAGAATGTACCAGTCCTTACCGTGAAAACTTTTCGCCATATAAGCGACATAATATCGTTCCATGTCATCGGGGGTATATCGGGGAGCTCGTGAATTTCCGCTTTGATTCTGAGCTTCTCACTTTCTGCTGACTGCCTGAGATATTCCCAGAAGCGTTTTATTTTATGAAAGGAGGCGTGAACACTCGCGACTTTAGTCGTGAGATGAAACGCCATTAACTTTTTGCTATAATACCACTTAATTTAGCGGTTAGTCGTTCCGCATTAACAAAAATGTAGCAACACTATCAAAAGCAATACGGGGTAACACTTGCCTCTCGCCGCAGCGTAGC
>JAFSLR010000331.1 GCA_017448375.1 Synergistaceae bacterium
ACCGCCTCTTTCAGCGTAGAACGGGGTCGTGTCAAGAACTATCTCAAACTCACCCGATGTTACGGAGTCGACTCTTCCTTCAGGTGTTACGAGGGCGATAATCTTCCCCGTGTCTGCTGACTTAGTGTAGCCCGTGAAGTTTGTTGCGCCGTTCTCGTTCTCAATCTCCGTGTAAACGTCCCCTGAAAGCGCGCTACGTTTCTGTTTGCTTGAAGCTCTTGCGCGTTCTTTCTGCTCATTCATGGCCGATTTGAAGCCCTCATCATCAACCGTAAATCCGAGTTCGCCGGCCATTTCGCGGGTAAGCTCAGGGGGGAATCCGTATGTATCATACAGCGTGAAGATTACGTCTCCGGGAATTTCGGTTGTGCCCTGTGCTTTAAGCCGTGAAGTTTCAGCGTCAAATAATTCCGTACCCTGCTTAAGAGTCTTGTTGAATTTCTCCTCTTCAAGCGTGATTATCTGTTCGATAACGGGACGTTGCGTTATGAGTTCGCGGTAAGGATTTCCCATTATGTCAATCAGAATCGGCATGTACTCATTCAGGAACAATCCTTCAAACCCTAAGAGCTTTCCGAACCTCACAGCACGGCGCAAGAGTCTACGCAGTACATATCCCGGGCCGTCATTCGAGGGCAATACCCCGTCAGCAAGCATGAACGCAACACTCCGAACGTGATCCGCAATCACCCTGGCGGCCATGTCATCACGCGCGTTATTCCCGTAAGTTATTCCGGCTCTCTTGCAGGTGTGCTCAATCATCGGCGTGAACAAATCCGTCTCGTAATCTGTATCAACTCCCTGAATCACTGACGCTAAACGCTCAAGTCCCATTCCTGTATCAATATTCTTGTGTGGCAATAGCGGTAATGAGCCGTCCTTCTGTCTGTCGAACTGCGTGAAAACGAGATTCCATATCTCCATGTACCTGTCGCAGTCGCACCCGACACCGCAAGTAGGCTTACCGCACGAATACTTTTCGCCCCTGTCGTAATATATCTCGCTGCACGGTCCGCAAGGCCCTGTATCGCCCATGAACCAGTAATTATCGTCCTTCCCGAAACGGTAAATCTTGTTCTCAGGCAATCCGACTTCCTTGTGCCAAACGTCAAACGCTTCGTCATCATCAAGATATATTGTCGCGTAAAGCCTCTCAGGGTCGAGTCCGATTTTTTCGGTGAGAAATTCCCACGCCCATGTTATAGCCTCATGCTTGAAGTAGCTTCCCCACGAGAAATTACCAAGCATTTCAAAGAACGTATGATGTCTCGCAGTCCGTCCGACATTCTCAATGTCATTCGTTCTAACGCACTTCTGGCACGTAACGACACGGGGGTATTCGGGCTCTTTTATTCCGAGATAATACGGCTTAAGGGGAACCATTCCGGCAATCGTGAAGAGCAATGACGGGTCTTCAGGCACAAGGGAGAAACTCTCAAGATGTTTTGCGCCTTTCGATTCCCAGAATTTTATGAACATGTCGCGGAGTTCGCTGGCTTTTCTGTACTGCATGTTACTCCCCCTTGCGTGTAATCTTGTCGATGAACGGCTGAATCAAATCGACAGGAATCGGGAAGAATGTTGTTGTATTCCTTTCGCCGGAAATTTCACGAATCGTCTGCAAGTATCTGAGCTGTAATGTTACGGGTGAAGACTCCATTTTCCGCGCTGCCTCTGAAAGTTTTTCCGCCGCCTGTAACTCGCCTTCAGCCGCAATGATTTTCGCTCTGCGTTCGCGTTCAGCTTCAGCCTGACGGGCCATAGCGCGTTTCATTCCATCTGGAAGTTCGAGCTCTTTCACTTCAACCGCGCTTACTTTTATTCCCCAAGGGTCTGTGCGTTCGTCAATGATATTCTGGAGTTCCTGATTGATTTTCTCCCTCGATGAAAGCACCTCGTCAAGCTCAACAGCTCCCACAACCGAACGTAACGTTGTCTGTGCTAACTGGCTTGTCGCTACGATGTAATTCTCAACCTCAACGACAGATTTCGCCGGGTCAAGAACACGGAAGTAAACGACAGCATTAACCTTTATTGCAACGTTGTCCTTTGTGATTACTTCCTGAACTGGTACGTCAAGCGTGAGAATCCTCAAGTCAACCGTTACTGACCTGTCAATAATCGGAAGAATGAAAACGATTCCGGGCCCCCGACTCCCTACAAGCCGTCCTAACCTGAACAGTACGATTCGCCTGTATTCGGGAATGATTTTGATTGCTGACGAGAGAATGAGCAGAAGAATGAATCCTGCTACGAAAATGCTGCCGAGATTTGACAGTATAGAACCTGCGCTGCTTATGTCGATTACCATAATAATTATTCTCCTTCCTTTTTCTCGATTACAACAAATGCTAATGCGTAACCTTTCTCATGAGTTATTGATACGAAAATTTTTGCTGACGGAATCACTAAATCCCCTGAAAGTTTTATGCTTGGCGAACCGTCAGTATCATGTATCAGCTTGAAGTTGTCATTATACATTACAGCCTCAAGAGATTTCCCAGAAGCCTTGCAGAAAGCCTCCCTTGCCGCGAACATGGCCGCGTAACTCTCATAACGCCCTTCGCCTTTAGACTCGCAGTATTCGATTTCCTCCGGCCTGAAAAGATTATCCCTGAAGAAATTTGACTTGTCGAAAGCCTTTCTGATTCTGTCAATGTAACATAAATCCGTTCCGATTCCGATAATCATCAGCTGAATAGTCCTTTGAACCAGCTGCCGATGCCCGAATCTTTTTCGCTTACGGGAGCTTTCATTTCGTCAGCAAGAGATTTAATGATTTCGCGCTGTTTGTCGGTTAATTTCTTTGGAATCTCAATGTAAATGTGAACGTACAAATCGCCGACAGACTTTGAGTTTATTTTGGGCATTCCCTTTCCTTTGACTTTGAGAGTCTGCCCGTGCTGAGTCCCTGAAGGAACGCTGAGTAATTCCTCTGTACCGTCAAGAGTCTTGATTTTCGCCTCAGTCCCTAAGACGGCCTGCGGGTAAGTGAGAATCAATGTCGTGTGAAGGTCAGCTCCATCTCTCTCGAAATCGGGATTAACTTCAACGTCAGCAACAAGATATAAATCACCTGCCGGGCCTCCGTTTTCGCCGACATCGCCGGCACCTGAGATTCTGATTCTCATGTTTGTTGAAATTCCTGCGGGTATCTTGACTTCGAGAGTATGTTTCTTTCGGACATGTCCTGAGCCTTTACACTCGTCGCACTTATCGCGGATAACTTTCCCTGTTCCATGACAATCGGGGCAGGTGTTAATGCTCACGAACTGGCCGAAGAAGCTCTGCTGTGTCTGCCTGACGTGCCCCTGACCATGACAGCGGGGACAAGTTTCGGGCTTAGTGCCGGGTTTCGCGCCTGTACCGTTACAGTGCTGGCATGTCTCGTACTTCATAACGTCAATGTCGCGCGTTACACCCTTCATTGCCTCAAGGAGCGTGAGATGAACAATCTGCTCGATGTCATCGCCCTGTCTGGGTGAATTTGACGGACGACTCCGCGAAGTGAATCCGCCACCGAAACCGCCGCCGCCGAATACCTGCGCGAACAAATCCCCGAACAAGTCGCCCAAATCCGCGCCGCCCATGCCGCCGAAAGGGTTTGAGCCTGTGCCTGTTGTCCCGAACTGGTCATATCTTGCGCGTTTCTCCGGGTCATTGAGTACGGAGTAGGCCGCGTTAATCTTCTTGAACTTCTCTTCCGCTTCTTTGTCGCCGGGGTGCGAGTCGGGGTGATATTGGTGTACTAATTTCCTGTAAGCCTTCTTGATGTCCGATTGGCTTGCGTCTCTTGGGACTTCAAGAATCGCGTATAAATCCTCCAAACGTTAAAATCCTCCCTAAAATTTTACCCCCCGCATTAACGCACGAGGGGCAATGATATTCCGTGTGTCTTAGCGTGAACGCCTGCTGCGTGATTCGAGCCTGCGTTTGAGTTCCTGAGCCGGCCTGTACTCCGGGTTAATCTCAAGCGCACGGTTCGCCCATTCGAGAGCCTCATCACGCCTGTTGCGGAGTCTCTCAGCCGAAAGCCCTGCCCAGTAAGCTGCGAGGTAATTCGCTGTCGGTTCTGCCTCAAATGCTGCCGTGTAGCTCTCAAGTGCCTGAGTGATTCTGTTGGAGCTGTAACGGCTGTATGCTTCTCTCTGCATTGCTATAAGTTCGCGGCGTTTCTGTGCGGGAATCTTATAGGTGAGAATCATAGCTGCTTCCGTTGAGCTGTTCGGGTCAAACGCTGGGAGCTCCTTAATGAGTGTTTCAAGCTCCTGAATATCGGCGGCTTTCTTTGCTGACTCTGCCTCTCGTTTCATGAGTGCTGAATCTCTCTCGGCAAGTGATGATGTAGCTTCGGCGAGTTTCGTATTAGCGGCTTCAAGCTCGGACTCTCTTGCGTTGAGGTCAGATTCTTTCTTTGCGAGTTCGGCCTCGTGAGCGTTTACTTTCTCTGTTGACTCGGAAAGTTTCTTCTCATTCTCGGTTACTGCTGACTCTCTTCCTGCTACGGCTTCTTCGCGTGCTTTGAGGGCTTCATCTCTTGCGTTGAGTTCGGCCTCTAAAGCGT
>JAFSLR010000332.1 GCA_017448375.1 Synergistaceae bacterium
AAGCAAATATAAGCGCGTAGAGAAGAAATTAACCGTCCCAATCCCAACCCCTTGGGGACTCTTCAGCGTCAGCGCATACAGAAGCATAACTCAGGACGATGACTCCCATACTCACCTCGCACTCGTCATGGGTGATATTACGACCCCTGACCCCGTTTTAGTCCGCGTTCACAGTGAATGCTTCACGGGGGACGTTCTCGGCTCACTCCGATGTGATTGCGGCCCTCAGTTGCACACAGCCCTGAAGATGATTGCCGACGAAGGACGCGGAGCACTCCTCTATATGCGCCAGGAAGGTCGCGGAATCGGACTCCTCAACAAGTTACGTGCCTACAAGTTACAGGACGAAGGACTCGATACTGTTGACGCAAACGTAGCGTTAGGATTCCCACCCGACATGAGGGAATACGGAACAGGCGCGGAGATTCTCAAGGATTTAGGACTCAAACGCATTCGGTTAATGACCAACAACCCCGGGAAAATTTCCGGCCTCGAAGAATACGGAATCGAAATTACCGAACGAGTCCCAATCGTAATTACTCCGAACGACTATAATATGAGGTATCTTGATACGAAGGCTCAGAGAATGGGTCATATTTTCGGCAGTACCCCTCTAAATTAGGGGAATTGTTCGGAGAAGGTTAAACTCAAAAGGAGGATTAATCAGTGAAAGTAACAGAAGGTAAATTAATCGGTACAGGTCTCAACATCGCAATAATCGCTTCACGCTTCAATGACATAGTAACATCACGCCTCATTGACGGCGCAAAAGATACGCTAATCCGTCATGACGTTTCAGCGGGCGCAATCGACATCTATTGGGTTCCGGGCGCGTGGGAACTTCCCTTAATCGCAGAAGAAGTCGTACTCACCGGGAAATATGACGCTGTTATAGCTCTCGGTGCTGTGATACGCGGTGATACTCCGCATTTCGATTACGTGGCCGCAGAATCCTCAAAGGGACTCGCTACTGTCGGACTGAAACACAGAGTCCCCGTATTGTTCGGGGTGCTTACGTGTGATACTCTCGAACAGGCGTTACTCCGCGCAGGAAGCAAGGCCGGCAATAAAGGCTCTGACTGTGCATTAGGAGCTATTGAGATGGCGAATCTTTTACGGACAGTAAGACAATCAACAACAGAAGGGAAATAATCAGCAATGCTTGACATAAAATATATCCTCGCAAACATGGACGAATACGCCGGAATGCTCAAGAACCGCAAACATGATTTCGACTTGGGCATTCTCGCAGAACTTGACGCAAGGCGCAGGAAGATTATCGGTGAAACAGAATCCCTAAAGGCCATGCGCAACAAGTCATCACGAAACGCAGCCGACAACGCAGACTTTGACCCGAAAGCCGCTAAAGCACGCATTAAGGAATTGGACGCAGAACTCGCAGAGATTGAGTCAGAACTTCACACACACTTGATGACTCTTCCCAACAAGTTAAGCGAAACGACTCCTATCGGCAATGATGAGAACGATAACCCCGTTGTACGCACATGGGGTGAGCCTAAGAAGTTTTCGTTTGAGCCGAAACCACATTGGGACATTGCAGAGGCTCTCGGAATTATGGACTTCGAGAAAGGAGTCATGTTAGCGCAGAGCCGTTTTACGGTTTTGCAGGGACTCGGCGCAAGAATGGAGCGCGCACTCGTCAACTTCATGCTTGACCTTCACACTAAGAAACACGGATATTTGGAGGTTGAGCCGCCTTTCATGGTACGTTCGGCGATTCTCGAAGGTACAGGACAGCTCCCGAAATTCGCGGAAGATCTCTACCGTTTGCAGAATGATGATTTGTGGCTGATTCCTACTGCTGAAGTGCCGTTGACGAATCTCAACCGTGAGAGCATTCTCGATGAAAAGGATTTGCCGAAATATTACACCGCTTATACTCCGTGTTTCAGGCGCGAGGCTGGGAGCGCGGGACGTGATGTTCGCGGCTTAATGCGTCAGCACCAGTTCGACAAAGTAGAGATGGTGAAAGTCTGCACCCCCGAAACAAGTTATGACGAACTCGAAAAGCTCACAAGCGATGCTGAAGACGTGTTGAAGACTCTCAACCTCCCGTATCATGTCGTGAATCTCTGCTCCGGCGATATTGGATTCGGTTCATGCAAGACATACGATCTTGAAGTCTGGCTGCCGTCCCAGAACAAATACCGCGAAATAAGTTCATGCTCAAACTGTGAGGACTTCCAGGCAAGAAGAATGAATCTCCGTTACAGGCCGTCAGACGGAAGCAGACCGAGATTCGCCCACACTCTTAACGGTTCTGGAATCGCAGTAGGACGGACGCTGATAGCAGTAATCGAGAATTACCAGAATGAAGACGGAAGCATAACAATCCCCGAAGCCCTTGTGCCTTACATGGACGGATTGACGCGAATTGATGCAAAATAATATTTTCGTCATCATCGGCTGTGTCTCAATGGCCGTAATATGCATAGTAATCCAGAAATACATCAAGACAATTCTTGACGCGAGGCAGTACGGATATATGCGCGATATAGTTCTGGCCGGGGCGTTCATGATTCTTGCTTTATGGTTTGGGAGCAGGGACGCTAAAATTGTTGTGGCCGGAGCAATGTTAGCAACTTTTACCGGAATATCTGAGAATATTTATAACGACTCTCGCTGGCGTTTACTGTACCCGTTAATAGGATTCATCTGCACGTATTACGGCCCTGATGTTCACTTCATACGATTCCCAGACGGAGAATATATTTATCTCACTCCTGCATTTTCACTAATAGCCGGGACAATATGGTTTACGTTTTTCCCGTTTATATTCAGGTATATGGACGAGATTCCCGGACTCACTGGGCATGTATTAGCCGTAACATTTGTGTTAATGATGTCGGCATGTATTGCGACGGGTTCTGGGGAGTTCTTCATGTCATTTGCGGGAATGATGATGCTTGCGGCGTTCTGGTCTCGTTTCGGGAATGTTTACCGTCAGGCAGGTAAAGCGTTGTCATCAATGTGGGGATTTCTCGTTGCAGGCACATCAATAATGGGAAGCACAAAAGGCATTGTGTTAAGCACCGTGTTATTTCTGTCATTGGGACTGTTTGCGATTCCGGCAGCTGAGATTCTGGTTTCGTTCGTCAAAAACATAATGACCGACTCAGACTCACATGAAGGCGGGAAGATTTACGGCGGTTTGCTGAAAGACGGAGTCGAACACCCCGAAGCTGTGCAGTCAGTTGCGGGATTATGCGCGTTGACGAGCATGGCAGCGGCGTGGGAGAAATGGACTATAGCGGCGGTGATAGTAGTATGTGTGATGATATTCCGTCATGCAAAAAGGAAGAAATCACCCCTTCCGCCGTCATTATGGGGAGTAAATTTCGACAACGTATCAATGAATTATGCTGTCTCGAAAGCTCGCGGAATGATTCAGAATCCCGATTCGCAGTCAGCAAAATTAATCGTAACCCTTAACGCAATAGGAATGGAAACGGTAATTGATGACGAAGAATTTTCAGAGGTAGTAGAGTGGTCGTCAATGAAACTTGCTGACGGTTCGGGGCTTTGCGCTGGAATGCGGATACTTGGCCGGCCGGTTCAGGAGAGAGTCGCGGGGATTGATTTCGCGGAGAATCTGTGCAGGAATGCGGCGGCTGAAGGGTGGCCTGTATATTTCTGCGGAGCTGCGGGAGATACGGCGGTGAAGTGCGCGGAAATGTTGCAGGAAAGGTTCGAGGGACTCGTTATTGCTGGAGCGAGGGACGGATATTTTGACGTTAGGGACGAGACTGTTCCCGAAGCAATAGCGTCATCGGGGGCGAAGATTCTGCTTGTTGCGATGGGTCAGCCGAGACAGGAGAAATGGGTTTACAGACACCGTGAAAAGCTGAAGGGAATATTATGCGTTGGTGTTGGGGGAGCGTTTGATGTTTTCAGCGGGAATTTGCTGCGTGCTCCTTTGTGGGTTCAGAGAATCGGGTTTGAGTGGCTCTATAGAATGTTGCAGGAGCCGGGACGGTGGCGGAAAAATTTACGGCTCATAACGTTTATGATGAGAATATTTGCATCACGGTTGGGGCTGTACAGGAAGTAGAAATTTTCACCTAATGAAATACAGACTCACATTTTGAGACATGGCCGGAAAAACGAAACCGGGACTCCCGAAAAG
>JAFSLR010000333.1 GCA_017448375.1 Synergistaceae bacterium
CGTGCCTCGTGCCTCGTGCCTCGTGCCTCGTGCCTCGTGCCTCGTGCCTCGTGCCTCGTGCCTCGTCCGTAATTCTAACCTAAAATTCCAAGTCAACAATCAAATAATGAGGTACTGCCATGCTGTTTAATTCGTGGCAGTTTGGAGTGTTTCTGCCGATAGTATTCGGGCTATACTGGTCAGTGCCTCAGAGATTCAGATGGGCGTTAATCCTTATTGCAAGCTACTGGTTCTACATGAGCTGGAATGTGAAATATATCGTCCTGATTCTATTCACGACAATAATATCGTACATGGCCGGGATATTTCTTGAACGTTACAGAGACAACAAGCTCGTAAAAAAATTCATTCTTGCGTTCACGTTAATAGCGTGTTTGGGAGTCTTGTTTGTGTTCAAGTACTTCAACTTCTTTGCGGGAGCTGTTGCTGACTTCCTGAATATGTTTGCATTGCACCTTCACCCCACGACTCTGACTCTTCTTCTGCCTGTCGGAATTTCGTTTTACACGTTCCAGACATTAGCATACGTTATTGATGTCTACAGGGGCAACACGAAGGCTGAACATCATTTCGGGGTTTACGCGGCGTTTATATCGTTTTTTCCTCAGCTTGTGGCCGGGCCGATTGAGCGGACGAATAATTTGTTGCCACAGATAAAGGCAGCTCCCGATTTCAATTACGCTCAGGCGACATACGGAATGAAATTGATGACTTGGGGATTCTTCAAGAAACTTGCGGTTGCCGATGTAGTGGCGGTGTATTCGGACAGAGTCTTCAATGATGTATACACCTATAAGGGATTCGCGCTGGTGCTTGCGATGTTCTTCTTTACGGTTCAGATATACTGTGATTTTTCGGGGTATTCGGATATTGCAAGGGGCTGTGCGAAACTTTTCGGCATTGACTTAATGGAGAACTTCAAGAGTCCGTATTTCTCGGCGACAATCCGGGAGTTTTGGAGCAGGTGGCATATATCGCTGTCTACGTGGTTCCGGGATTATGTGTACATACCGTTGGGGGGCAATCGGTGCGGAAAGTTCCGGCGGAATGTGAATCTCATGATAACGTTCATTGTGTCGGGATTGTGGCACGGAGCTAACTGGACATTCATTGCGTGGGGTGCTGTTCACGGGCTGGCACAGGTAGTAGAGAATGCGTTTATCCCGAAAGGGTATGAGCCTCACGGGGTCAGAAGGGCTTTGAGGGTCTGCGGGGTGTTCGGGTTCTGTATGCTGGCGTGGGTGCTTTTCAGGGCTAATAGTATCAGTGAGGCATTATACGTTTTTGCACATGCTTTTGACGGGATTACAGGCATAAGGTCATATCTTCTTGGCTATAAAGACATCACCAAAGGCGTATCAGGCTCGTTAAGAGATGTTCCGATTGTCTTTATTGTACTTGCTGCTTACGATTATTTCTTACTGAAGCATGACATTATCTCTTGGATTTCATGCAGAAGTGTATTTTTGCGCAGGTCTGTATATGTTTTGTTCATCATTGTATTTTTGATGTTCCTTCCCCTTAAAAGGACTCAGGAATTTATTTACTTTCAGTTTTAAGGAGGTTCGTTATGAATAAAGATATGTGTAAATTTCTTACTAACCTTCTTCTGATAACCGCTTCTATTGTATTTGTGATATTGCTAATGTTGCTCTCAGGAATATTTATTATAGGCTACCAGAATGAAAAAGATGATTATATGGCTTCACTAATTGACAAAGTTAAACGCCTCAAGTCAATTAATGTCCCTAAGATAATACTTGTAGGAAATTCAAATCTTTCTTTCGGAATGGACTCGAAAATGCTCGAAGAGGCTGTTAATATGCCAGTTGTGAATTTGGGGCTTCACGGGGGACTCGGTAATGAATTTCATGAAAATATAGCTAAGCTCAACATAAACAGCGGAGATATTGTTATCATATGCCACTCTACGTATTCTGATGACAGCAGAATAGATGACATAGAACTTAGCTGGCATACGCTTGAATATCATAAAGATCTCTGGGAAATCCTGAAGCCTGAAGAGTATTTTGATATGGCGATTGCATTCCCTAAATATTGGCGACGGTCAATTCAGAAAATCATAAAGCGCATAATTCTGCCGGAGAATATTGAAACAGCGTACTCACGAAAAGCATTCAACAAATACGGAGATGTTGCAATAAAACCAGACAGCGGCACTCAAGACGAAGATAAAATATTCTGGCCCGGCCGTGAGAAAGCTCCACAAGTTAATGATATATGTACAAACCGTCTGAATGAACTCAACAAGTATACTAATCAAAAAGGGGCAACACTTCTCATTGCTGGCTATCCAATATCACATGGGAAATACTCGCCTCCCGATGAAGAATATGAGAAATTCCAAACAAAACTCAAGGAAAAACTTGACTGTGAAATCATATCAGACTTCAGGGATTACTTCATGCCGTATGAATATTTTTATGATACTACACTTCATCTCAACAAAGAAGGCACACGCATTAGGACTCAGCAGCTTATCAAAGACATAAAGAGATGGCAATCTGGCAAGGAATAATCCCTCAAATAGTGCAGACAAAACCCCCGTACCCAATCAGCACGGGGGCAAATTCTCACACAGCCTCTAAATCCCGACTCGCTACAATATCCGCATCAGTCCCGCAGACATTGTGAATCAGCACTTGCCCAATCTTAACGGGAGCTTCAACCTCAAGACCCGCAAC
>JAFSLR010000334.1 GCA_017448375.1 Synergistaceae bacterium
AACCCTCAAAGTTTGCGGTGATAGAAACAGCAACGGTAGATTTTACAGAAAATACAGTAAATGAAATTCTGCGAAATACAGTCTCCAAACAGCCAGCATATGACAAAGGCATACTTTCATTGCTCAGGAGAAATAATTATTTGCGTCTTCTGTATCATCAATTCGTAAAACCTGCGCTGAATAATAACAATAGTATTCCCGAAAAACTCGCAGGCCGTGAAATTCTTTCGGAGATGCTTGCAAAGCTGAATAAAGATGTCTCACTCTCAGGAGCAAAATTAATCATCGCGTATCACCCTTCCGTTTCACTGAACAAAGACGGCACTATGAAAATCGATGATGACCCTGAAGTTGTGAGGCAGTTCTCGGAATTATGCTCCGAAAATGGAATTTATTTCCTCAACATGGCCGGGCGTTTCCTTGAGGAGTACAAAAAGGATTACACGCTTCCTTACGGTTTCGCAAACACTTCAGTCGGAAAAGGACATATGAATGTTTACGGACATAGAATGTTTGCTGATGAGATTTACAGGCTCATTCAGAGAATAGGAGCAGGCTCATGATATTCACATCACTGGCATTCATGGTATTCTTTGTTGTCGTTCTCGCTGGAGTTTTAGCTATACAGAAATTTTCAGGCAATGACAGGATAAAGTATTATTTCCTCTTAGCGGCAAGTTATTTCTTTTACGGCTGGTGGGACTGGAGATTCTGCTTCCTTCTGCTTTTCGTGTCACTCAGTTCGTATTTGACCGCACTCCATTGCAGGAAAAAATTTGTGTATATTCTCGGCGTTTCTGTACCGCTTATAGCACTGGGAGTGTTCAAATATTTTAATTTCTTCATGGACTCTCTTGGCCTTCACAGTTTTAGCAGCTTGAGAATCATTCTTCCAGTCGGAATTTCATTCTACACATTTCAAGCATTGAGCTATGTTATTGACGTTCACAGGGGGAAAATCAAAGCGGAAAAAGATTTCGTCAGGCTCGCGCTGTATATATCATTCTTCCCGCAGCTAGTTGCAGGGCCGATCGTTAGAGCTTCAGATTTTCTTCCGCAATTATATGAGCCTTCGAGGAAAATAACGGCTGAGAATTTCTGCACAGGCATTCAGATTATGGCAATGGGATTCTTCAAGAAAGTTGTGCTTGCGGATCATCTTTCTGTGTTCGTTGATGACGTTTTCGGAATCCCTGCGGCCTTTCACTGGTCTGCAATAATTCTCGCTGTAATGTCATATTCGCTCCAGATATATTTTGATTTCTCCGGGTATTCGGACATCGCAACGGGCTGTGCCAAATGTCTCGGCTATGATTTCATGATGAACTTCAACCTGCCGTATATTTCACGGAGCGTAACGGAATTTTGGCGGAGATGGCATATTTCGCTTTCGGGCTGGCTCAAGGATTACCTTTATATACCTTTAGGCGGAAACAGGCGCGGGCGGTCAAGGCAATTAATCAACCTTATGATTACAATGTTGCTTGGGGGATTATGGCACGGTGCAGACTGGACTTTTGTTTTCTGGGGAGGGCTTAACGGCTTGGCTTTGTGCGCTGAGAAAATATTTCCTTCACGCAGGAATAGCACAGGAATGTTTATCAGCACATTGAAAATTATTTCTGTATTCGCGTTCATTTCATTCACATGGATATTTTTCCGCGCTGAAAGTTTCTCTGACGCATGGGCGGTAATCACCGGGATATTCACTCTTCAGAACGGGATAAAACAGCCGTTTTTCTGGTCATTCGTTGCGATTGTCCTGCTTATAGTTTCGGAGATTGCTGCATTTCTTCGGGCAAGGCGTGAAGGGCTTGACTCTGTTACCGGATTTGTACCCGTCATGAACCTTAACACAATAACGGGACTCACTGTATATTTTGTGTTTATCGGGCTGATTCTGGGACTGGCTTTCACTGGGGAAAATCCTTTTGTGTATTTCCAGTTCTGAAAAACTTATCCCCCGCCAATGATTTAAGACGGGGGAAAATTTTTTGTCGTTAATCCAGCTCGTAAGCCTTGAAGAAATGAGTTGAGACTCTTTTTTCCGCCGGAGGAAGCTGCATATAATCCCCGTAAAGCATAGTCAGCCATTCATCATAGCCGACAGGAGCGTTATACTTTCTTCCCTCAAAATCAAGCCCGGTCATTTCCTCCAGACGCTCACGGCGTATCACCGCATTATGCAGACCCACGAAATCACCCACAAATCCCGTGTCCTGATAGGCGTAACGTTTTGCATTCTTAACGAGTTCTTTCACGAAGTAATGACGCGGAAACACCCTAAGCACTGCCCTGAACAACGACACAGCTATACGCCGTAGAAATCCCCCGCGTGTAGGCTTGAGGAAAATAGGCAGCTTCCTTCCGAGATTGCAGACGAAAAGTATATTGCGTCTCCGAAACATTTTCTTTTGTTCGTCCTCGTCAATCGGCGCATTATCCATCACAAATATATCAATGTATACTGAGAGTTTGTCGCCCTTCTCGTCAGGCTCATAAAGAACTGTTGAGGTGTCCAGAACTTTCCCGAAATATACGAAGCTCTCCGAATCAATTTCTGCGCTTACGAATTTATAGCGTTCGTTCTTCTCGTTGAACATGGCCATGAACTTGTCATAATCCGGCCTCAGCATACCCAGATCAATATCATCATCCCACGGAATATAACCCTTATGACGCACCGCACCCAAGAGAGTCCCGCCGTTGAGCCAGCACTTCAAGCCGTTATCCGCGCAGAATTTCATCACAACGTCTATTATCTCAAGCTGTATTTCCTTCAGTCTTTCCTGTCCGATTTCCTTCATGTTTTGTCCTTCCGAAAATTATTACCGTTACAGAAAACTTACAAAAAGCTATTAATCAACTTTTACGTTTCTTTCCTCATTCTTCGCGTCCGCTTTCGCTGGTGCAACTCGCTACTAACGTTTGGTGTAACGCTCCAGAGGCTTTAATTCCCCGCTAACGTACGGGTACATATCAATAATTCCGTGTTAGTGGTTAATTATTGATTGGCCGTATTGATACAAATTTATGCTGGCGTTCATATCCCGGTCTATCACAGTTCCGCAGTGTTCACAATGATATGTCCTTTCTGAGAGCTTCAAATCCTGCTTCTTATGCCCGCAAACTGAACATAATTTGCTTGACGGGTAAAATCTGTCTACAGTGATAAACCTTATGCCGTGCCACTCGCATTTATAGCTCATTATTCTATAAAACTCCGCTAACTTTTGTTCCTGAACGGCTTTTGCCAGATGTTTGTTCTTCATCATTCCTGTTACATTCAAATCTTCCATGACTATAAAACTTGGTTCTCGTTTTACAATCTCAGTCGTTGCTTGCTGAATATAATTCGTCCTGATGTCCGTTAATCGGTGCGTTATTCTTAAAAGCTGCTTTTCACTTTTTACAATATTGCGTGTCTTCTCGTAACGTTCTCCTTTCTTGTTCTTTTCATATTTTCGTGAGATTTTGCGCTGCAACCTTCGCTGTTTTTTCTTTAACCGTCTCACTCGGCTTGTCTTGTTTATGTTTTTGTAGACATGGCCGGAACTGCATATAGCCAAGTCCTTAACGCCTAAATCTATTCCAATACCGTCATTACTCGATGTAAACTCTTGAGCGTCAACTTCAATCCCGACCGTAAGAAACCAGTTAATCCCGTCAAAACTTATACGCGGATTGAAATATTTTGTCCCTAACGGTATTCGCTCATGCTCCGAAAGTCTGAACCAGTTTGCTCTCTGACGGTTTTTCTTACGGCTCTGCGCTATGTTTTCCAGCTTTACATGTGTCGCCGTAAATTTTATCTTTAACGGGTCGGCATAAAACTTTGGAGGATTGCGTTTACGGCTCTTATATTTCGGGTGTCCTGCTAGTCCCTCAAAAAAATTTTCATACGCTTTCACTGCATCTTTGATTGCTTGCTTGCATACATTATTACTTACCGTGTAAAGCCAGCTATTATTAGGCTCTTGCTTATAAAGCGTGAAGCGTTTTCGCAGTTCGTAATCATTGAGGAACTTACCGCATTTATCATGATTTCTTTTTTCTTCAGATAACGCCCAATTATATGCAAACCTTGCGCTTCCTGAAAATTGGAATAATCGTGTCCGTTGCTTTTCGTTCGGAATTAACATAACCCGCACCGTTTTTAGCATATTCTCACCTCCTTTTTTATTATTATAAGGCAGTGAGAAAACTTACTGAAATAACAATTTTTTTACTATCTTTTATAAGTTTTAATTAAGCGTTAACCAGCCCCCCTGCGCCTTTCACAGAGGGGCAACAATAATTTTACTGCTTAACCGCAATTACAGGGTGATACTTCACTCCCTCATTGAGCCAAACGCTTACGGTAATCTTACGGCTCGAAGGCACCGTGAGAATCTCCGCTCCGGCCTCATCGTAAAACTCCGCAATCTCGTCATCCTCAGACTTTCCGGCCTCATCAGGGTATGCAAGCCATACGAGTTTCGCACCCTCTGGAGCATTCTCGGAGAGCACCGCCCCAATGTCATACATTCCCGAAACGTTCACGCTTAATTCCGGGAGTATTGCCGCAATGATATAGCCGTTCCCGCTGAGTTCAGCCTCATGAGGATCTGCCGTCCTTGATTCCCCTAATGTTATCGCCGGTTCAGGTTTTGATTCTTCTTTTGATTCTTCGGGCTGAGATTCTGATTCGGGCGATTCGGATTCGGTCTTTTCGGCTTGAGATTTTTCGCTCTTATTTTCGGGAACTGATTCCGTTACGGTTTCCGGCAATGCTGAATTATCCTTCTTGGTTTCGGGAACGCTCTTTTTGTTGGGGTCATTAACTGTGAAGGTAAATTCTTTCGTGTCCTCATCGAGAACGTTATATGCCGTGAGGCTGTATGAAAACGTTCCGGCCTCTTTCGGTGTTCCGCTTAATGTTCCGTTTGAGAATCTCATACCGTCAGGAAGATCGCCTTCAAACTTCCACTTTATTGTCTTAGTTCCCGTTGCTGCAAATTTCACGCTGTATCTTTTCTTGAGTGTTGCGGCTGAAATTGAGCTTGTTGTGATCTTCGGGGGAGTCTTAGTTTTGATGACGACTCTTTTTGTTGATTTACCGTCAGCATTAGAGGCTGTTATGGTTATTGTTGTGGTTGTATCTCTTGCTGGTGCTGTACCTGTAAGAGTCGCGGTGTAATCGCCCGTCTGAGTCAGTGTGAATCCGTTTACCCTATTCATGCTGAAAGTTATATTCTTTGTTCCGTTGACCGCAAAATCAATTTCTATGTTGCTGTTCACAGGGCATGTCATGTTTACAGTACTTCCTCCGGGGAGAGTGAAGACTGGTTTTTTGCCTGCTATTGTGAGTTTGAGCTTCTTTGTTGCGGCTCTTGATGAAACGGAATTTGACGCGCTGAATGTTATCGGGAGATTCTTCACTGAGATTGTCGGAGTCCCGGAAAGAACAGCCGTACCATTTTCGGGATCATTGGTGAACGTAAGCCCCAAGTCAGAGAGGCTCGAAGCTCCGAATTTCGCCAAGTCTGAAGCCGAAACCGAGCATGTAATATTGATAGGCTTTGTACCAGTCGCTTTAATCCTCGTCTCATTGTAGGCTCTTCCGACTTCTGCGCGTGAAAGTGTTGCTGTCAGCTTGGGAGCGACTCCGGCAACTTGAAACTTTACGGTTGATTCTGTTTTTCCGGCATCGTTTGAGACCGTCAACTTCACAGTATATTCTCCGGCCTCAACAGGAGTCCCCGTAACAGTTGCAGTTGTACCGTCTCCATTCTGAGTGAAAGACATCGTAGAGGGAAGCCCTTCAATTTTCCACGTCATCGGTGTAGTACCTTTTGCCGTGAATCTAGCGGTGTACTTCTTGTCGGTCGTAGCTTTTGACATTCTCGCAGTTATTGCCGGCTTCTGAAGGACGATTAGAGGAATCCTTGCTGTGTCATATCCTCCTGAATTTGTCGCCCTTACTGTGAGATTGAATTTCCCGGCTCTTGTCGGTCTTCCTGAGAGAGTCCCTGAGCTGCTCATCTTCAATCCTGAAGGCTGGCCCGAAACTCTCCATGTTACCGGCTCTGAACCGTCAGAAAGCGTGAAGGTATACGGCCCGTAATCTTCTCCCATTTTCGCGTTGGGCAATGAGGAAGGAGCATTAATGACGGGCTTTCGGGGTTTTATCGTGAGCCTTACAGTTTTTGTTACGGGTCTGTTGTCGAGCTGGGTCGCTATATTTTCAGCCGTAATCTTTATGCTGTAAGTTCCTGCTGTTGTCGGAATACCTGACATGTAAACCGTTGAGCCGTTGAGAGATATTCCGTTGGGCTGGCCTGTTATTGTGATTGAGATTGGCTCTGTACCTGTTGCTTCTATTGCGTGCGAGTAATTCTCACCTACTGTACCGGCTTTGAGGCTTGAGACTCTTATCGTAGGCTTTACGGGCTTGGCGTTGATGATGAATGTAACGTCAACATTTAGCGTTACCGATGATGTTACAGCCTTAAGTGTTGCGGTGAAAGTCCCGGCTTTTGTGGGTTTCCCTGAAATGAGTCCCGATTTGCTGAGCGATAATCCAGACGGAAGTTTGCTGGACGTGCTCCAAGTTGCCGAAACCGAAGGCGTTAATGTCATCTGATGCCTCAAGCTGTAACCTACATAGCCTGTGATTTCTTCCGTATCAGCTTCAGGTACGCTCAAAACGTTAACGGTGAAGTTTTCCGAGTCTGAGCCGTAAGAGTTTGCAGCTTTTACGGTGAATGTGAATGTGCCTTCAGTTGTTGGAGTGCCGGATAATTTTCCCGTTGAAGAGTCTATTGCGAGTCCTGAAGGAACGTTACCGCTTGCTGACCATGTTATGGGCTTTGTTCCTGTTGCTGTGAACTGTGCGCTGTAAGACTGTCCAGCGTAAGCATCATCAAGACTTATATCACTGATTGTCGGTGCTGTACCTGATGAAGTACCCGTAATAGTGAAGGCTTTTATTGTTGCGTTCTGGTTTGTGCTTTTTCCCGTTACCCATGAAGTTCCGTTGGGTGAAAAGAAGCTCCCGTCCTCAATAACTGCATTGTCAGACCAGCCCGAATATCTTTTCTCAACAGCCGTTCTTGCGCAGTTCGTGAAGGTTACGACAACGGAGAAATATTCACCTTCTGAAAGCGTTACGGGTGTGCTAAGGTCTACGGTATGATAGCCGGCGTAAGGCATTGTCCCCGAAACGGAAGATACTGCACCGCCTTTTCCTGAAGGTATCGGGGAGCTTGTCGGCATTGATGACATTCCCGTGTAAACGTTGATGTTATATTTCACGTTGTTGTCGGTGGTAATGAATCCGATCTCCGTGAGAACTTCGCCGTCTCTCTCAGCCTTGAATACGTTTGCTGAATGTATAGTAGATATGCTGTTGTAATAATATGTACTGCACCAGCCTAAAGGATCGTAGTAATATGCTTTCATGGCCGAGTTAGGTTTTTCCGCAATGAATGCGCTGCCTTCGGTCAAGTGCTGAGCGTAGGACATCCAGAAGCACCCGTCATCGCCGACATTGGTTGAGCCGTTCCCCCACTGACTGCCCCAAGAGTTTTTGATGAGCCATGCCCCGTCAACGTTGGGTTTTGTCTTGAAGTTGTTTCGGGAATAATTATCGTCCCAGCCTATTATTTGTACAGCGTGGTTTGTTGAAGAGTTGTTGTAGTAATAGGATGTTCCGCCCGATGAAGTTTTGTAGTAGCTTGAGCTGTTACTGTTGTAATTCCCGACGACCGCGCCTGTCTCCATAATTCTGCGTTTTACGATGTCCCTTGCAGATGATGAAGCGTTGACGTTGTTTTCATCGTAGAAGTTGAGGTAATAAACATCGCGTACTCTTGCCATTCTCGTGTAATCGTCAGGGCTTCCCTTTGAGGGCTGACTGCTCTTGTAAGGGAGATCGGATTCACTTGCCGGGCCTGAGAGTCTCGTGAAGAGTGCTGCTGCGTAGAATGAATTTCCGCCGTGATCCATTACGTTGGCCAGAGTATAGCTGTGCATGTTGTGGAAGGCCGCTGATTTGTCATCGCCCCTGAAGGCGTACCAAGCCAAATGCCATTCTGAGAGGTCATAAGTTCCGAGATTCTTCATTAACATGTTTGACTCGATTGCGCCCAAAGCAGCGTGAGCCCAGCAAGTTCCATAGCTGCCCTGATTCTTCACGCTTGTAACGTATGATGTACCGCTGACGTTCCGAAGATCGAACTTTGAGGGGAGAGTCGTATCTTTTCTGAGCCTTAAGAGTGATGTTTCTTCGACGGGAGGATTTTCCGCAAGATGTGATAAGTCTACTGGGAAGGGAATGTAACCGTCAGTATAATTCTCAGAGGAGAGAGCTTTTCTTGAGGCCGGAAGATTTGACTCGGCTTCATGTTTTGACCGCCATTCGAGGAAAGCGGGTGATAAAGGTTCCAATGCGCCTTCATCATCAGCGAATCCCGGAATTAAACCGAGAGTCAGAATCAGCAGTAAGGAAATTACAACGCGCTTCAAAAGTTTCTGCATGATAATTACTCCTTTCATGTGTGATTAGTTAAGTTTCGGTGTACACTATTATATATTTTAATTATGTGAGGTGAAAATTTTATGCGTTTGTTCATTACAACGTTATCTCTTCTCTGCGTTATCTCATTCGGATATGCTCTTGCGGGTTATGGGAGCTCGTTATTCGGCGGGGGAATGAAATGGGATTACGTTATCGGGGGATTAAGCGCGGGATTCGTTTTCGGTGGACTCGCAATGGGATTATGGTACTGGAAGCGTAAAGATTTTTTTGACGAGTCCGGCGAATAGATTTCGATTCCCAAAACGGCAGGGGTAAAAATATTTCTGCAATTACGATTCACTATGTATAATATTCAGCATTTCAAACGGAAGGATAAAATTCATCATGAACATCACGAAACTTGAACAGAGATACGAAGGCAAAGCAAAGAAAGTTTACGCAACTTCTGACCCTTCATATTACATTGTGGAATACAAAGACGATGCTACAGCGTTCAACGGATTAAAGCACGGGACAATCACAGGAAAAGGCGTAATCAATAACAAAATGAGCAACATGATGTTCCAGCTTCTTGAGAAGAACGGAGTAAAGACTCATTTTGCCGAACAGTTAAGCGACCGTGAGACACTCGTGAAAGCCGTCGAGATAGTTCCCCTCGAAATCATAATCAGGAATGTAGCCGCCGGATCATTCTCGAAACGTTACGGAGTCGAGGAAGGTACGCCGCTTAAATGCCCGACGCTTGAATTTTCCCTCAAGAATGACGCGCTCAATGACCCGTTAATCAACGACAGCCACATAATAGCGTTGGGAGTCGCAACGGAACAGGAACTCTCAGCGATTCGCGAAATGGCCTACAAGGTCAACGATGTACTGAAGGAATTTTTTGCGGGAATCGGAGTTAAGCTGGTCGACTTCAAGATAGAGGCTGGAAGACTCCCCGATGGAACGATAATTCTTGCTGATGAAATTTCACCCGACACCTGCCGTTTCTGGGACGCAAAGACGAACGAGAAACTCGACAAGGACAGATTCCGCCGTGACATGGGCGGAGTCGAGGAAGCCTACGAGGAAATGTTCAGGCGCATAAGCAGCAAAAATGTCTGATGAGATTCACGAGGAGTGCGGAGTGATAGGTGTATACGTGAATGATGAGGCTGGGAACGCTTCACACTTGGTGTACTACGGGCTTTACGCGCTTCAGCACAGAGGGCAGGAAAGTGCCGGGATTGCAGCAAATTCTGCGGGTAAAATCGAAATCCGCAAAGACTTGGGACTCGCCGGGGAAGTCTTCAGGGGTTACGACTTCGGCAAACTTCCCGGCAACATCGCAATCGGCCATGTGAGATACTCGACTGCGGGCGACGGTTCGCAGAGGAGTGCTCAGCCTTTAGCGGCGGCATGTCGACTCGGCGAAATAGCATTGGCGCACAACGGGAATCTCGTCAACGCTGACAGCTTACGGGAAATGCTCACGGACGAAGGCGCAATCTTCCACACAACGACAGACTCGGAGTCAATCCTCAACCTTATATGCCAGCACGGGAGTCGCGGAATCGAAGCCGGTATCAAAAACGCAATGAGCCTCATTAAGGGTGCATATGTTCTGGTTATAACCATTGGCGACAAGCTGATAGGCGTTAGGGATTCATACGGACTTCACCCGCTGTGCATAGGGAAATTGAAGGGCGAGTCGGGCTGGGTGTTTGCGTCCGAGACGTGCGCGCTTGAGGCACTTGACGCGGAATTTGTGAGGGACGTTAGGCCGGGCGAAATTGTGATTGCCGACAAGGACGGATTGAGATCGGTTGAGCCGTCTCACTGGTGCAGGAAAAATTTGTGCGTGTTCGAGATGGTTTACTTTGCGAGGCCGGACTCTATTGTTGACGGTGTGAGCGTGTATGATTTCCGGCGGCGTTGCGGAATGAAGTTAGCCCAACAGCGAAAGATTGAGGCTGATGTTGTCATGGCCGTACCTGATTCGGGGATTCCTGCTGCTATAGGGTACGCTGAGGCTTCCGGGATTCCATACGGCGAGGGGCTAATCAAGAACAAGTACATGGGTCGGACGTTCATATTACCGTCTCAGGCGATGAGAGATGACGCAGTGAGGATAAAACTTTCAACGATAAGGCGAAACATTGAGGGCAAACGCTTAATCATCATTGACGACTCTATAGTGAGGGGAACGACATTACGGCGGATTGTGGGACATTTGCGGGAAGCCGGAGCAAAAGAGATTCATGTTTGCGCTGCATCGCCTGAAGTAAAATTTTCGTGCTACTTTGGGATTGATACTCCGCACAGGGAGAAACTTATTGCCGTACAGAAATCGCCGGAGGAAATCTGCGAATACTTAGGGGCTGACTCATTAACGTATCTGAGTGAGGAAAGTTTGCGGGAAGTCTGCTTTGAGGACTCATACTGCAAGGCGTGTTTTGACGGAAATTACCCGATGGAAGTCCCTGTAAGCTGAGGAAAAAAGACCCTCCGCACTTTTCGCACGGAGGGCAATATTCATTCACTAGTTATATTTCGACAGTCCCGAAAATTTCTCCGGCCTCGTAGTTTTCGCCCGTCTTGAAGTCCATTACCTTGCAGTCGTCAGAGTTCGTGATGATGAGTGCGCTTGTCGCCGAACGCCCAGCAGCCACAATCGCGGCCATGTCGAACGTCATAATCTTCTGTCCGGCTTTAACCTTGTCGCCTTCTTTCACCAGAGGCTTGAAGCCCTTTCCTTTCATGTTGACGGTATCAAGCCCAATGTGAATCAGAATCTCTGCTCCGTCATCTGAATTTATCCCGATTGCGTGGAGCGAGTCGGCAACCGAAACTACTTCACCGTTCACGGGGGAGAATACGCTAGTTCCTTCCGGAATTATCCCGCAGCCCTGTCCTAACATGCCCTCAGAGAATACTCCGTCAGCAATTTCTTTCAGCGGAATGTATTTCCCCGAAACAGGCGCGTAAAGCATATTTTTCGCCGCGTCAATGTTTTTCCCTTCGTCAGCCTTAGCCGCAGAGCCTCCGAGAATGTACGCCACAATCCCCGCAACAACTATAGCCGTTGCAACCGCGACAAGTATCGCAATGATTGTATCCTGGAAGATCGGCACTGCAAGTATTGTCGAGTAACCCATGACGTAAGCACGCGCACCCAGCAATCCCGCAACGACTCCGCCCGCTGCACCTCCGGCCATGACTCCGTACATCGGTGTTTTCTTGGGAAGGTTGTTGCCGTAAATAGCCGGCTCCGTTACACCCGCAAAGATACATCCGACTCCGAGCGATAAAATTTCGGCGCGTTTCTCCGGGTCTTTCTCCCTCAACGCCGAACCGATACACGCTCCGCCCTCTGACATGTTGTGCAACAGGAACGCAGGACGGAATATAGCGTCATATCCCGGGTTTGAGATTGACTGAGCCATAAACGGCACTAACGCATGGTGCATACCCGCAATGATGAGCCAGGGCAGAACGCAAGCAAGTACGCCGACCGTAACGAATCCGATATTGCCCGCGAGGAACGCAAAGAAATTCCCGATGTATATTCCGAGATAACCGCCTAACGGTGCAAGAATCGTAAAGCCTAACACCATTGTGATAGCAACCGTACCCATTCCGACAAATATAGCCTTGAAGATTCCCGGGACTACTTTGTTCAGCCACTTTTCTGTTTTACCCGCGCACCAAGCAAGCAATAACGCCG
>JAFSLR010000335.1 GCA_017448375.1 Synergistaceae bacterium
ATGAGCCGCGATGACCTGAAGTCCCGAATGCAACCTGCTGTGTTTTGTCGTCAGGGTTCGGGGCTAATGTGTAGTAGTCGCTTATCAGTGAAGGGATATTTACTATCTTCTTCTCCTGCATAGATTAAATCCTCCGTTCTTGATTTGTTTTAATGGATTTGTATAGTTTACAACCCAAACGCGAAAATTAACACAGGAATATATGCAAAAAAAATCAGACCGACTTTTCATCATCGGCCTGACTTAATCATCATTGCTTAATTAGTTTACGCTGCTTCCTCTTGAAGTGCATCGCGGATAATCTCATCTCTTGCTTTTGCGAGAATTTCAGCGTCAACAGATTTCACCTTAAGCGCAATCCATGAGAACACTAACGGCAGAATTACCACGCACGCCGCAACAATCGCATCATTAACCGTCAAATCCTTGAAGAGTGTTACAGCTATAATCAGAGCGCAGACTCCTCCGAGTACGCTGCAAATGTCGTAGATGAAACGCGGAATCCTTAAGGCCCTTTTCTCGAACTGTTCGGGATATTTTCTCGGGATTATCATGCAGGCGACATTAAGGTATGCGTTGATGAGCATTGTAGGTATCATGAGCATTGAGATTGCGCTGTCAACGTTCATTCCCGTAAGAATCGGCACTAACGCTACTATGTATACAAGAAGGTAGCTCACAAACGGGTAACCGTCCGCGCCTTTCTTCTTGAAGACGGGAAGAAGCCATCCGTCATCGGCCATCTGTGAAAGAGGATAGCGAATCATTACGAGTACCATCAAGAAACTTGACATTATCGCGCAGACTCCTCCGCCTATCACAAAGAATACGAAAAGGCTTTGAGGCATTATTTCTTTTGCTACAACGCTGAGATTCTGTCCTGCTACCTGGTCATAGGGAAGAACTCCGGCCGCAACGTATGACATTAACCCGTAAATCACCGCAACAACGATACATGTTACGACAATACCGAGTGGAACTGTACGCTTCGGCTTCTCCGTTATCGCTACGACTCCAACGGGCCCCATTGTTGTACCCTGACAAGCCCAGCCCATAATCGCAATGGCACTGATTAAACCCGCTGTACCTCCGTGAAAGAATCCGCCGTCATATGAATCCTCAAAGAATTTCACGGCATCAACTTTAGGCAGTCCCATTACAACGAACATAATCAACGCCACAACAAGAAGCACCGTAACAAGATTCTGGAATAACGTAACAAACCGTGAGCCCCTTATCGTAAGCAGGAAAAATATCGTAAGCACTATTGCACTTGTCATCGTAGAGTGTTCACCGAGAACAGGCCAGAGATTCGCGAGATACCCCGTAAGCGCAAGTGAATATCCCGTGCAGCCGAAAGCCCATATAACATTCGTCCAGCCCCCGAAGCCCGTCAAAATCGGAGGAAGCAACATACCCTTCATGCTGTAATCTCCGCCCTTGATGACGAAAATACCCGACATTGCGAGGTTGTACCAGTACGCAAGAAGCATGTAGAATACGCAGACGATAACGACTGGAAGTGTCGAGCGTCCTGTTTTTGCGATTGCAGAGCCGAGAGTTACGAATATTCCCGAACCTACTGCACCGCCAACACCGAGACCGACAATATTCCAGAGACCTATTTTCTTTCCGTGTTCAGCGTTCATTACTTTGCACCCCCTGATTTGTACTTCATGATTGCGTCCTTCATTCTTTCGAGGCCGGTTTTGATGATACTGCGGGGCATTGCAAGGTTGAGCCTGATATAGCCTTCAGCGTTTCCGACAAACAAATCGTTGCCGCCTTCAAGAAGTACTCCGGCGTTGTTCGCGAAGAAAGCGGGAAGGTCTTTGACACCGGGAAGGCAGCCGCTCATGTTCACCCAAGCAAGATATGTAGCCTCTGAAATCTGGAATACTGCTTCGGGAAGGTTCTCCGCAAGAAAACTTTTCACGAACTCAAAATTACCGTCAAGATAATCTTTGAGCTGACTCAGCCATTCCCCGCAATTCTCGTAAGCCGCCTGATGTGCCGCAACCGAAAGAGGATTGACGAAACCTACCGTCTTGTCGCGCCCGCAGAATATCTTTCTGAGCTGAGAATCTCTGATGATAATATCCGAGAGCATTAATCCGGCCATGTTGAATGTTTTGCTTGCTGACATGCAGGTGATTAGCTTCTGGTAATCCGGCATGATTTTTCCCATAGGGATATGCTTTTTGCCGTTCCTCAGAAGGTCGCAGTGAATTTCGTCCGAGATTATCCAGAGATTATTCTTCTCGACTATCTGAGCAACGCGCCTTAATTCGCCCTCTGTCCATACTCTTCCCGAAGGGTTATGAGGATTGCACCAGAGTACTAGCTTCATCATAGGGTCAGCGGCTTTCCTCTCGAAGTCCTCGAAGTCGATTGAGAAATACCCGTCGCTGTCAATCATTAACGGTGAGCATACATACTCTATACCGTTATATTCTGCTGTGTGCTGGAAGTAACCGTATGAGGGAGTGAGGATGAGCATTTTCTCGTTTTTCGTGAGAAGGGACTCTGTCAGCTGGTACATTGCGGGGATTATTCCGGGCGAGAACGTAAGCTCTTCCTTCGGGAACGTCCAGCCGTAAAGCCTCTCGCACCAACCCGAAAACGCCTTGTAGTACTCATCGCCGAACACGCAGGTGTAGCCGAATATCCTCCTGTCAACACGCGCTTTAATTGCCTCGCATACTTCAGGGGGTGTTGCGAACTCCATATCAGCAACCCACATTCTTACGAACTCGTCATCAGCATACGGGAACGTCATTTCCGGGCCTGCGTGGAAAATGTAACCGCGAAATCCGTCCGTGTTAAGGGCGTTTGTGTTGCGCCTGTCAATAATCTCATCAAAATTGTAGCGCATATTTCTATGCTCCTTCCTGTATTTTTTTTGTGTGATTTGGTATTGATGAAAGTCTACAGCCTGTATTAATTCGCGTCAAAAAGAGCATATTCCATCAACAAGAAACTTTAAGCCGTATTATTCCTCTCATAATGGAATTTTGCGGCATTAAATGCTATACTCGTTTCAATATTACGATTCATATACAAAATTCAACAAGAAAAATATTTTGAGGAAACTTTTACGCTTGAAGGAGAGTTATTAATGTCTGAGCTTCAAGATGTTGCGCAGGAAATCGGCGGTAAAATACGTTACTTCAGGAAGAAAAAAGGTATGACCATTCAAGAACTCGCAGGGCTTATCCATAAGGGAAAGTCTGCTGTCTCAAAATACGAGAAAGGACAGATCATCATAGACATTGTTACGCTATATGAGATTGCCGAAGTCTTAGGGGTTCACACAGAGCAGCTTCTCTATAACAAGCCTCCATCGAAATTCAGCAGGACTTACGGTAAAGTTCCGGCTTTCTTCAAGAATTTGACACAGTTCTACATGTTCTTTTTTGACGGAAGGAACAACTCAGTAAACCGAAGTGTCATTGACGTTTACAGCCCGGTCTCCGAAAACGAGTACAAAGTCATGCTATACATGAACATTCAGGATTACTCACACTATCAGAACTGCGAGAATACTTACTGGGGGTTTCTGAGACATTACGACACTTTGAGCAGCCTTGAGCTTCACAACCGCGATAACCCTATAGAGATACTCATCATTAACCTTATGGCATCATTTCTCGACAGCTCCGAAAAATGGGGGCTCTTCACTGGTATCTCATCAAGACCATTAATGCCCGTTGCGTTAAAAGCCCTTTTCACAAAAATACCCATGAAAAATAATCAGGAAC
>JAFSLR010000336.1 GCA_017448375.1 Synergistaceae bacterium
GCAAGTACGCCGACCGTAACGAATCCGATATTGCCCGCGAGGAACGCAAAGAAATTCCCGATGTATATTCCGAGATAGCCTCCCAACGGTGCAAGAATCGTGAAGCCCAATACCATTGTTATAGCAACCGTACCCATACCGACAAATATAGCCTTGAAGATTCCGGGTACTACTTTGTTGAGCCACTTTTCGACCTTACCAGCGCACCACGCAAGCAATAACGCCGGAACTAATGAGCCGGAATATCTCATAAGCCTTACGGGTATCATTAGCATTGTGATTGGCTCATTGGCCGTGAGAATCGCAAGCCAGTTGTTATGGAGAAGGGACAACGCGCAAATCATAGCATATGCAGGAGTCCCGCCGAGCTTGTTCGCAGCACCGTAAGCAACAAATACAGGAAGGAAATAGAACGGTGCATCACCCGCAATACTCAGCAAGCGATATACGCCAGTCCCGGCAAATTCTGAGGATATGAGAGTCCCAAGTAACAGAAACACTTTCAGCATACCGCCCGCAATGAGTCCCGGCACGCACGGAGCGACCGAAGCCGATATGAATCCGATTGTGTCGGAGATTACGCCGGAAACTGTGAGGGGTTTTTTCTGCGAAGGGTCAAGATTTTCGTTGACGGTATCGCCCGCAGTGAAGTTGAATTTTTTCTGGACGGCCTCATACACTGGCAACAAATTCGCTCCAAGTATCACCATGTATTCACCGCTTGTTGATGTCGCGTCATATACTCCCAAGACTCCGCCGACTGCTTTAACGTCAGTTGTGTTTGCCTTCTTGGGGTCTTTAAGGAGAAACCGTATACGTGTCATGCAGTGTGCTACAGCGTTGATATTTTCCGGGCCTCCAACAGCCATAACAATATCATACGCTATCTGCTCATAATCGAGTTTTGCAGCCATTGAATTAATCCTCCCATAATGATTCGCCGTTTGTGGCAATTACTTTCTTCATCCAGTAGAACGACTTTTTGCGCGAACGTTTGAGAGTCCCGTTACCTTTGTCGTCCATGTCAACATAAATCCACCCGTAACGCTTCTTCATTTCGCCCGTACTAAGCGAGACCAAATCCATAGGCCCCCACATCGTATAGCCTAAGCATTCGACACCGTCAACGCAGATAGCTTTAGCCATTTCCTGAAGGTGTGATTTAAGGTAGTCGATACGGTAATCGTCATTAATGCTTCCGTCAGGCTCTACCTTGTCGACAGCTCCGAGTCCGTTTTCGACAATGAATAAAGGCTTCTGGTATCTGTCGTAATACTCGTTGAGGAGGAAACGCAAGCCAATGGGGTCAATCGGCCATCCCCAGTCTGATTTCGGGAGATAGGGATTGAGATCACCGCCGAGAACGTTAAAATTCTTTGTCTCAGTGCTGATTATGTTTGAACGGTAATAGCTGAAACTCACGTAATCTAACGTTCCTTCGCGTAAAATTTTGTCGTCGCCTTCCTGAGTGTGAAGAGTAACGCCCCTTCGTGAAAGAAGGTCTTTCGAGTATGACGGGTAATAGCCTCTAACCATTATGTCAATGAAGTATAGAGTCTCGCGCCTTGCCTGCATACGCCTGAAAACGTCTTCGGGCTTGCAGGTTGCCGGATATAATTCTGATGAAGCGTACATTGCGCCGAACTGTGAGCCGGGCATCATCTCATGGCCGAGTTTCACCGCAAGAGCTGAGGCAATGAACATGTTATGAGCTGCGTTGTAGTGAGTTTGGTTGTCGCACTTGTGAGTCCCGCACGCAACGAATCCCCTTACCGCGTTAATCTCGTTGAAAGTCAGCCAGTATTTGCACCTTTTGCCGTAACGCTCAAAGAGTGTCTTGCAGTATTTCACGTAGCAGTCAACAACATGTCGTGAGCTCCAGCCGTCATAATTTTCAGCGAGATAAACGGGCATTTCGTCATGCTGAATTGTGATCAGGGGAGTCATTCCGTACTTCTCAAGCTCAGTGAGAACGTCATCATAGAATTTGAGTCCGGCTTCGTTGGGAGTATCTTCCTCGCCTGTGGGGTAAATCCTGCTCCAGCAAATCGAGAACCTGTAAACGTTGCAGCCCATTTCGCCCATTAAAGCAATATCTTCCTTGTAGTGATGGTAGAAATCGACTGCTTTGTGGCTTGGGTAATACCTGTCATCGCGGATGTAGGGTTTTGCACCGTCTGGAATGTCTGAAGGGTTGAGGAAGCTGGAAGGTGATTCGCCTGTTGTGCCGTCGGGTAAACGGTAGGTTGTGCATCTGGGGTGTTCAACGCTGCCGTCAGTCTCGAAATCATGAGTGGACATACCGCGTCCGCCCTCATCGACTCCGCCTTCGCACTGAAAATCAGCGGTTGCGCCTCCCCATAAGAATCCGTCAGGTAACTTCATAGTGTGAGTCCTCCTTAATATTATATTATCTGTAATGGAAACGAAAGCATTATAACATGTTGAAGTTTTTGATGTGAATTTTTCATTTTGCTGATTAACTTTCTTTTGCGTGATAAAATAGAATCACTCTGCGGGGGTGGCGGAATGGCAGACGCGCTAGACTTAGGATCTAGTGTCTCAGACGTAGGGGTTCAAGTCCCCTCCTCCGCACTGAAAGTTTTACAATTCCCGTCAATTATAGTAAACTCATCACAAATTCCCACAAGAATCTATAATCCTCAGCGTTTAAGGAGGCAAAAGTTTTCATGGCAGAAATTGTAACAATGGGCGAGCTTCTTGTCGAAATAATGAGGCCGAAAGAAGATATACCCTTATATGAGTCCGATTATTTCCGGGGGCCTTTCCCCAGCGGTGCGCCCGGAATCTTCATCAGCACAGCAGCACGTCTCGGACATTCAACAGCAATAATCAGCGGAGTCGGTAATGACGATTTCGGCGAAAACATTATGCGGAGGCTGAAACATGACGGCGTTGACGTAAGCCGCGTGATAATCCCTGAAGACGGCCATACGGGTATAGCTTTCGTTACGTATTTTGCTGACGGAGAGCGGAAATTTCTCTTCTACATGGACAACTCACCGTGCGTTAAGGCAAAAGCTCCCGAAAATTTCACAGGCTTTGAGGACACGAAATATTTTCACATTATGGGCTGTTCGTTAATGGCTGACGTTAATTTTGCACGCGAGATAATCAAAACTATGAACATGATGAAATCTCACGGCGTTAAAGTTTCGTTTGACCCCAACGTGAGACTCGAAATGATGAAGGATAAAGCGGTTCTCGAAATGTTGCAGGAAGTTTTCAGAAGCTCATCAATCCTAATGCCGGGAGTCTCGGAGCTGAAAATGTTTACCGGGAAAAACGACATCAACGAGGCAATAGACTCAGTGTTCACGAATCCAAGTCTTGAAGTTCTCGTGCTCAAAAACGGCTCTAAAGGCTCAAAGATTTACACCCGAAAAGGACTCGAAGTCGAGCAGCCAGTCTACAAAGTCATTCAGGAAGACCCGACAGGAGCAGGAGACTCATACGATGCCGCGTTCATCTGCGGACTTGCGGAAGGGAAAACGTTAGCCGAGTCCGCAAAAATGGGAGCTGCTGCCGGTGCGCTTAATGCTGCTGCTTTCGGGCCTATGGAAGGGAAAATTTCCCCCGAAACTGTACGCGAAATGACAGAGAGAGCATAATATGTGAAAATTTGAAGCCTCGTAAAACTTGCGGGGCTTTCTTTTTTCTGAAAGGAGAGATTATCACGGTGAAGAATCCGTTATTAGCATTATCAGAGCGCAGGAAGTCAGGAATACACGCGGGCATACCGTCATATTGCACGGCTAACGAACTCGCAATAGAGGCAATATTGGAACAAGGGAAGAGATTTGACGCTCCTATTCTCATTGAGGGTACAGCGAATCAGATTAACCAGTTCGGCGGGTACACGGGAATGAAACCGCAGGATTTCCGGGATTACGTTTACGCGGTTGCAGACAAGGTGAATTTTGACCGCGCAAGAATCATTCTCGGAGGCGACCACATGGGGCCGTTAGTCTGGGCGAATCTCCCGGAGGCCGAAGCTATGAGCCGTTCACGTGAGCTTGTGAGGCTGTGCGTTCTCGCGGGGTTCAAGAAGATTCATCTCGACACAAGCATGAAGGTTGCCGATGACCCAAAAGACGAGCGATTATCCGATGACGTTATAGCTGAAAGAGGAGC
>JAFSLR010000337.1 GCA_017448375.1 Synergistaceae bacterium
AATAGGTCTGTTCATCGCAGTGGCTGTAGGTGCATTCTTCCGTCAGCAGTCAAAACACCCTTCCCAAGAAAACACAGCAGACTCTCAAACATCACCCGAAGAATCTCAAGCACAGTCATCAAACCCAGAATCGCTTGACCTTCCCGATGTCGAAATAATGCAGGAAGATGAAAGCGACTCCGGCTTCGTACTCTCGGCAAAACCCGTAACAGACCCCGAACTCGCTGCCGGTGCTACGTATTCATCACACGCCCCCGCAGGTGAAGACTCACCCTACGGCCTTTCCTCCGAACCCAAGAAACAGGCTCAGGCTCAAGCGAATCTCTTGAGATGGTGCGGGCGTTCAGGTCATATTCAGGTCGGGAATATCGTTGTTCCCGGCCCGGCTGCTTACTGGTCGAACGGTGAGTCCTCAACTCCTGAGCCTTCATGCATTGATGTTACACTGCCCGTTGAGTTCCCGCAGAAAGGTGATACTCTTCCCGCTGAAGGCGCAGAGTCTTACGCCGCAATGACACCGATTCAGCGCGGTATATATCTCACATGGCTTGCGGGCGCGAGGATTCAGCCTCCGTTGCATGTGTGTTACCCGGCAATATGGCTTTACGGGATCGAACGCAGAACTATAGCCGACAAATTAGACTTGGGAATGTGTATCGGCGAGGCTTTCAGGCTTTTACCGTTGTTGAGATGGGACGCTCTCAGCGATAATTTGATACGATTCATTACGTGGCTTGCGATTAAAGTCTGGCTTCCCGATGAAGATTTGTTAGCACTCTGCAAGAAAATGAACTCCGTCCCTGAAGGTCTCCTTGATATTCTCCTAAACTCTTACGCTAATTCAATGCTCCCTCTGCCTTCAGTGATAGCTTTCACGGTCGTTAGGACAGCGGCAAAACTTCAGCGCGAAGGTCAGCCGAAAGTTAATCATTCGGACGAGGCCTTACAGAAATTTACGCCTATATACAAGGAACTATGCAAGGGCGGATTAATTCTCCTCAAGCCCCAGAATACTCTCAAAGTTTCCTACAAGCCTTCTAACCCCTCAGTGTCTCTCAGCAAGAAAGATAATGAGTCCGTTGAAATTCCTGACTTCTTTTCTGATTTGTCGGTATTCAAGAATCTTGTTGACTCGTGGGAAGTTTTCTTGCAGGCAAACAAGCCCCCCGAAAAAATTCCAGATCTCTCGAAAATTGAGGAACGCCCCGACTTTGAAGGTTTCATTAACACATTGAGGCCGGAAGGGAGCGAACTCCCATTAATCTCAACTCTAGGCAGTCTCGGAAAATTAATGAAGTTCAGCACATCGCCTGACGTAAAACTCTCAGGGAAAGAACGTAAAGCCATTGTTGACACGGCTCAGGTTGAAGGCTGGCAGATAATCCCGGACTTGGGGATTTCAGGGCGCGAATACAACTGGGACGACAAGATTCTGTTCATTGAGCTTGCGCCGGGCACTCAGTTGTCGCAGTCATATCGTGTTGCATCGTTCATTCTTGAGTTCATTTGCGCGTCAATCGCTGCTGATGAAGAGATTGTTTTCGAGCCTCTGAGACGGAGAATGAGCGAGTATTTTGCGCTGACTGATGACGACAACATGAGGCTTGAAGCACAGAAGCCGCTTAACCTTCCTACGCAGTACGGCCCGGAATATTACGGGGAATTTCTCTGTTCATGGCTCTCGGATAATGAGCGGAAATCCATAAAGGGGTTAATCCTTCACGCGGTAAGTTTTATGCCTGGTTACGGGGGGAATCCTGAAGTCAATTCGATATTGTGCGAGGTAATGAAGCTCAGGGAAGATGAAGAGATGAGTCCCGAAGATGCCGCCAAGACCGCAAGCGACTGGGGAAATGAAGTTCTGAATTTGATGAACCTTCTATTCAAGTCAAACTGAGAAGGGAAAATTTGCGCCCGGGATTTTTGAGAGTCCCGGGTGTTTTTGTTACCTTCCTGGCTTGTGTTCGATTAACGGTTTAAGATTGTGAAATGCACTGCTCGATTTATCGTTGTCCCTGTATAGCCTCTGTAACGCAGAATTAACTTCCGTCCTTGTCCGGTAGCTCATGATTATATCCGCAATCTTCGCTGCGTTTTCAGAGTCCCCAGTGAGTTCTGCTACTTTATCGGCGATTTCCTCACGGTTACTCCGTACTTCCGTGCCCGAAACATCAGCAACCATCGTTATATCTATATTCTTGTCGCGCCAGAACGGTATCAAACTCGAAAATCCGTTATCCTTCGACACAATGTAATACTTGCAGTTCTTTCCGGCGTTTTCGGTTATTACTTCACCCAAATATGACGACAGCTGAAAATCTAATGCGTTCCTCATTCCGACTTCTACATGACGGTAAATTATTTCGGCGTTCGACTCTTTCAAGTGCAGATTCAATTCCGATGATATTCTGTCGGCATTCCTGCTGTAGAATATGCAGACCGTGTTATTCCCGTCAAGTTTGTGTACACCGTTGAGGCCCTCAGATTTCACGTTCTCATAGTCGACAAGGTAATAGCTCTTCACGGACTCTTCTTCCTCGCGCTGTTCCTCCATTGACGCATTGTACACACGGCAGCACGCACGCCCTGACTTTTTCGCCTCGTATAGTGCTATGTCGCTTTCGTGAATCAATCTGTCAATCGTCTTTGAGTCCCCGTGAGTCTTCTGGGCAATTCCCGCGCTTACCGACAACGCACGCATAGTTTTTGTTCCGGCGTAATATTCCAGAAGTCCGGCCATGAAAACATTAACTTTCTTCTCAACGTCAGAAGCCTCACGCAATCCCAAAAGCACAATCATGAACTCATCACCGCCCATTCGAGCGCAGAAACCGTCAGTAAAATCCCTCTGCATCATTTCAGCTGTAGCAGCTAAAGCCCTGTCGCCCGCCTGATGCCCGTAAGTGTCATTAACCTTCTTGAAGTTGTCCAGATCAAGATATACGCATGTTACATTCTGTTCGTCCTGATTCTTCTTGATATATTCCTGCAAATACCACCGTGTCGCGAGTCCCGTCAAATAATCCTGCCTCGCCATTTCAATTATGCGTTTCTGATGTTCGATCTCTTCGGAAGTGTTAAGCTGTTCAGACTGTATTCTCTCTAGAAGTTTTCGGTAATAGAATTTCAGCAATGACGGCGTTAAAGGTTCAGGCCACAAATCATAAAGCGCGTTAAGCTCATCGGCTGTCATTTCATTATAGGACTTTGAGCAGATAATATACTTTGCACCGTCAAGAATGCGTGAAGGCAGCTTCTTCAGGATAAATACATTCATTGCCTGAGCGTTAATCCGTATTCCAGCGTCAAGCGTCTCTACCCTGCAAAGCATTCCAGATGGCGGAGATATTTCTGACAATATGCCCGCAAGATTTTTCCCTGTAACGTATATGTTTATTGTACTGTTGTTCATGGCCATAATGATAAAGCTAATCCCGCAAAAATCAAATTTATCATGATTAACGGAATTATTGTAGCAAGATTCATCATTAACATTTTTGTTGCCGTTCCTTTCGGGAAAAGTCCGTAATAATATCCCGCGTTCTGCCGCAAAATCCTCGTAGCCGTCCCCAATCCTGAACCCAATATCAGCGCAAATACTCCCTGACTCATGCTGAGTTCGCCAGCCTCTATCGCTCCGCCCGCCAATGATAACGCCGCCGAAACATGGCCGATACTCGCAGCCGACACTGCCCAGCCCGATAAAGGGAGGAACGTTTTACCGTCAGCAAAAATATTCCGCATAAATTCATTCGCAAAAGGCACAATCGAATATGACACCGCAAAAAATATCCATGCAACTGGAAGCGTTTTCTTCAGAGTGTGAAATGTGATGTGATTTTTGATTTGGGGAAATGAATCAGCGTTTTGATTCTGTGAAAGGTCATAAGGATTCTCACGCCGCAGAAATTTCATGGCTATGATGAACCGTAATATGCTCCTCGCAAGCAATGAGACCGCGAATATTCCCCCAGCCTTGCCGGCCATGCTCAGGGACAAGGCGAACGTTGAAGGCCATCTCCGAAGGTATGACGGCAACGGCAGCATTAAGACCGACCACACCGCAGAACGTTCTGTGATTTCTCCGCGTGAAAGTGATGATGAGATTATAGCGGCTCCGGCCTTCGATGATCCCGCACTCACTGCAACCGCAAGAGCCGTAACAGGAGGAATATTTTTCGGGGCAAAACGTTTCATGATTACGTCAGGAAGCCTCAAACGCAGGATTACTTCAGCGAGAATTAAGCCCGTTATTATTTCAGCAGTAAGATAGATTTCACCCCGTAAAAGCCCGTTCATTTCTTCAAGAGCAGAACCGACAAATATTCGTCAACATCTTCAAGCGCGGACTCACCGTCAACAATTTTCTCTTTACCCTCAATTCCGGCAAAATCAACACGCAATATCATTCTGAATTTCTGAGGGTCAATGAGGCTCTTAATATCCCGAATCGCTGAAGGCTTATAGACCGCTATTGAGTCGGAAACTTCGAGGGCTGACGAAATCTTTTCGGGGGAAGCTGTGCCGGGTATTACGGTCAGAATCTCATCGGACATTGCGAGGAATTTTTTTGCGCACGAACACGCCAGAGAATGAGCCGAAATTCCCGGAATGAATCCGACATCAACCGCTGTAATCTTCTTCATTGCCTCAATCAGATACGCCCCTGTCGAATACAATACCGAGTCTCCGATTACGGGGAAAAAGATTTTTTCTGACGATTCAATTTCCGGCCTTATCGCTTCGAGCTGGGAGAATATAATTTCGTCCCTTCGTTTTGAGTCTCGTATCATGGGGAATAATATCGGGGTTAATTTTCGGGATGGCAGATGATGGGTGATAATTTTCTCGGCGAGTCCACGCTCATTAATCCGTGAACGCGGTACGAGAATCATATCGGAGGTTTCAGCCTCACGAATCGCCTTCAATGTAATGAGTTCGGAATCCCCCGGGCCGACTCCCGCAATGATTAAGTGAGTAAAATTTGTCATAAAGGCTATAATATCATATTGATTATTCCGCAAATCAAAAAAGGAGATGAGTTTTACAATGGGCATACTTTTAGCTTTCATCGGCGCAACAGTTTTCCTTATCGGCCTTTATCAATGGGCTTTGGGCGGTGCAAGCCTCTGGCAGATTTTCAGCATACGGCGCGGGGAAAAAGGAATGACCCGTGATGAAAAGAAAGAAGCCGAACGCGAAGTGAAGAAGCTCGAACAGTCAGCAGACAGAACTATATCCGCCTCACTCAGAATCATAACCATTCTTGCTGTACTGGTCTGGATATTCTTGGGGGTAACTATGATTCTTGAGATGTTCGGAATAAACTGGGTCAGCTCGCTCTCTTCACACGCAAAATCATACTGGGTATCAACAGAATCAGGAGCGCACTTAAACACCCAGAACCGAAACGAAACACTGCGGAATATGGGTAACAGCTTCAGGCGTTAATAAGGAGGACTTCATCGAGTGATAAAACTTATGGTATTTGACCACGATATGACAATCGTAGACTCAAGTTATGCTATCATGGCCGGATTTAATTACGTTGCCGAACATGAAGGACTCCCGCTTGTCTCTCACGAACTCACAATGAAGTATATTGCGACTCCGATTCCGACGTTCTGCGAGGGACTCTTGGGTGAATACCGTCCCGAATGGATAAAGCTATACCGTTCGCAAAGTGCGAGGCTTGAGCGCGAATTAATACGGCCGTTCCCCGATACCGTTTCAACAATGACGAAACTTCGCGATATGGGAATGAAACTTGCTGTCCTCTCTAACCGCGAATACCCTTCAAGAGCCTTGAAACACACGGGGCTTGACGTATACTTTGATGTAATCGTGGGAGCTGAGGAACCTTACGGGCATTTAGCGTATAAGCCTGATCCGGCCATGATGAACGCTCTAATGGAACACATGAACGTTAAGCCCTCTGAGACTGTCTATGTCGGGGACGCTGATTTGGACATAATCACGGCAATTAGCGCGCACGTTCGGGGAATCGGTATCACTAAGGGCAAT
Source organism: Synergistaceae bacterium (assembly GCA_017448375.1). Classification (GTDB taxonomy): domain Bacteria; phylum Synergistota; class Synergistia; order Synergistales; family Aminobacteriaceae; genus JAFUXM01. The sequence continues at coordinate 6,025 of JAFSLR010000337.1, forward strand.
TTCACGCATGAGGACTTCAAGTTATTGGGTGCGTGGAAGAGCATTGACACATTGAGCG
>JAFSLR010000338.1 GCA_017448375.1 Synergistaceae bacterium
ATTTGTGGGAGACTCCCGGGTTTTGTGAGGCGTGAGAGATTGAGATTGACTCGTCCATCGGCAGTGCGTCCATTTCTGCGCGGAATGCTAATGCCTTCGTGCCTTCAACGTAGCGTGAGGCGTAAAACCATTTTCCGCAGTCGACAACAGCAAGACGGGTATTGTTCTCGATGAAGTCCATAAGCCGGCGTTTTGTTTGGGACTCATGGCCGGAAATTTCCGGGGATTTATGGAGTTCATGACGGAGGGCAATAATTTTCCGCAGGTTTTCTTTGTTCACGTTAAATCACCTCGCAAATATTATAGCTACAGCCCCATTACACCGAACATTATCACGCCAGCAATCGCACTCAGCATTAACACAACGGGTATTGAAACGTGAAACTTCAGCAGGAGAATCAAATCAACCGTCCCCAATATCACTGACGGAAAATGAACCGCTCCGGCCTCAGCGTAATTCACAAGCACCAAATCAACCACAACCCCCGCTACCATTCCAACACACGCAGGACGTACACCCGTCATGATTTCGCCGAGCCTCTTGTTGTCCCGGAAATGCTCAAAGAATACCGCCGCCACAGCGCAAAGTGTGTATGTCGGACTCAACGTTCCCATGTTCGCCACAATCGCACCAAGAATCCCCGCTGCCCTCATTCCCGCAAAAGTCGCGCAGTTCAACCCCAAAGGCCCGGGAGTCATTTCCGCAATCGCTACTATGTCTGAAACTTCTTCAGCCGTCATCCAGCCGTGCGAAATCATTTCTGAGGATATTAACGGTATCATTGACAGTCCGCCGAAACTCGTAAACCCTATCTTCACGAAGCTCCAGAAAAGTTCAAGCAGTAACATCTTGATTCCTCCTCTCGTACCATTCGCACATAATCAGCCCTAAAACAGCTCCGATTACAACAAGCCATACAGGACTCATTCTCAGGAAGAAATATAATCCGAACATCGCAACCGCAATTACGTAGCATGGCGGAAACTTGAACGCGCTCTTCACCATTCCCATTAACGCAGAAAGTATCACCGGCGCAACCGCTGTACGTACTCCCCTCATTGCTGACGCTACCCACAAATTATTCTGGAACGCCGTGTAAAAGCTCGTAATCATAATCAGGATTATCATCGGTACGGTTATCATTCCTATCATGCACGCAATACCGCCCCAGAATCCCGCCATACGATGCCCGAAGAACATTGCAATATTCCCTATCATTGTTCCGGGTAATGAACGGCCTATGCTCGTTATGTCGAGTAATTCCTCGTCTGTGATAACTTTGTCGCGGTTGACATAAATCTCTTTCATCTGTGCTACTATGCTCCAGCCCCCGCCGAACGTAAACGCCCCGAACTTCAAGAACTGAATATACAGTTTCGCAAGCATAAAATTTTCCCCCCTCACTTGAACTCAACAATCGTAACCCCGTAACCGCCCTCGCCTTCAACGCCAAGACGATAGCTCTTAACGTAGCTCAAACGGGAGCATAAAGCGTGAACTTCACGGCGCAAAATTCCTTCACCCCGTCCGTGAATCACCGTAACAACAGAATGATTCGACCTGTAAGCCTTATCGAGGTAGCTCGCTACTAGGGGCATTGCCTCAGCTACAAGCATTCCCCGTACCATTATTGATGACGGGACTGTCTCAGGGCGAGGAAGTTTCGTTGTGTCCTGCGGGGGAGTCGCTACCTGAGCTTTCTTGTCGGTCGCAATAAGCTGGCTCACTGGTACGTCAACACTCATAGGCCCGGCCGTCATGTAAGCGCGTCCGTTGCGAATCTCGGTGATGATTCCGACAATGCCGCTTCCCGCTACCATTGCAGTAACTCCCGGTGCTGGCACAAAAGGCTTGGGGCTGTTCTCGATTTCACGCTCAGTGCGTTTTTTGTGGCGTTTGTCGATTACTCCCCGCAAAGTTTTAAGCTCTCTTCTTTTCACGTTGTAACCTTTTCTCGCAATGTCCCTCGCTGACTCCTCTACACTGCGTATAATCTCCTTTGATGTTTCTTCGGCTTGGGAAATAAATTTTTCGGCTTTACGGTCGGCAGCCTGCATTATTTTGTCTCTCTGAGTGTCAATCTCTTTGACACGGCTCTGATATGCCCGCTTTAAGTCTTCTGCTTCTTTCATGGCCGTGTGGACTTGTCGTTCTGCGGTGTCAAGGGCGGCTTTTCGTTCGTTAAGCTCGCTCATTATGTCCTCTGCTGTAACTTCCCGCGAATCGAGTTCACCCTGCGCAAGCCTCAAAACTTCCTCCGGCATTCCGTAACGCCTCGCAATCAATAGCGCACTGCTACGGCCTGGAATCCCCATCAACAAACGGTATGTAGGCTGCAATTTCTGAATGTCAAACTCCATGCTTGCTGTCTCGACTCCTTCAGCCGTCAATGCGTACTGCTTTATGGGGTTGTGATGAGTCGTTGCGAGAGTGATACAGCCTTTTTGCTTTAACGTCTCAAGAATCGCCACCCCTAATGCTGCACCTTCGTGGGGGTCTGTACCTGCTCCGAGTTCGTCAAGAAGAATGAGTGATGAGTCTGTTGAGTTTTTGAGAATGTGAATGATCTTCTGCAAGTGCGCGCTGAATGTTGAGAGATTCTGCTCTATGCTCTGTTCGTCGCCGATGTCCTCATATATCGCGTCAAACGTCCCTATAACTGTACCGTCTCTTGCTGGCAACGGCAATCCTAACCATGCTATAGCCGTCATTACACCTGCTGTCTTTAGGGTTACGGTTTTGCCGCCTGTGTTTGAGCCTGTTATTACGAGTGTCGAAAAGTTTTCACCGCACGAAACCGATACAGGTACGGCCTTATCCTTCAACATCGGGTGTCTTGCGTCAACTAGGCGGAATAATTTTTTTGCTGAAAGCTCAGGGATTACCCAATGTTTGTTACGGATTAAATCATCACATACGCATAGCAAGTCTAATGTGCCTATAACTTTTTCGGCGTTTGAGATTGCATTTTCGCGGGATAAAATTTTCCTTGTGAGTTCGAGAAGGATTAATCGTTCCTCATCTTGTTCGTCTTTCGTTTTCACAATCAAGTCATTGTTGACACGGGACAAAGATTTAGGCTCCATGTAAACGGAATTTCCCGACGCTGAACGTTCAACGGCGAGTCCCGGAAAACGGTTGATGTATTCCTGCCGTACTAACATCAAGAATCTTCCCTCACGCCATGAAAGCGAGCGTTCCTGTAACATGTTAGTGATGTCGGAGTCCTCAAAGAGTTTCTGCGCTATTCGCCTTCCGTTACGTTTGAGATTTTCGAGTTCCTCGCGTATCACTGAGAGTTTATGCGAGGCATTATCGGCGAGTCTTCCTGAGTCTTCTATGACATTGAGCGAATCAATTTCCGGCGTGAAGTCTCCTATGCTCCGTCTTAATGCGTCAACACTGCCGTAATTTTTCGCGACATCGGCGAGTCCTTCACGGATTCTTTTCGCGCACTGCAATACGGCTCTAACCTTCAGCAATTCTTCACCCGATAAAATTCCGCTCCTCTTAGCGTTCGGGAACATCGGCGATACTGAGTCAAGTGTGGCGTTGAACGTAAATTCCCCGTTATGGTCGGCCATGTCAAGCCATTCACGCAATAACTTCACTCTCTCACGCAACGAGTCGAAATCCTCAGCCGGTCTCAATGAGCCTAAAATTAACTCCCCTAATCCGCCTCGCAGTCTTTCACGGAAGGGGAGCAAGTTTTTCCCAAGCTCTAATATTTCTGCTGTGCTTTCTGATATTCTCATTACATCGCGCCCGTTAAAGCTGTGAAATCAATAATGCCGTGTTCCTGTAACAAATCCCTTATCGGCGGCCAGACGTAAGAAGCTCCCTTCATGAACCAGCTTTCAGACATCCATTCAGACGGAATCATTTTCGGGAATGACGACAAGAGCGCGTAAAATATCAGCGTAATGAAACATGCTTTGAGTCCCCCTACGACCATTCCGAAGAAGTGATCCGTAAGCGAAAGTTTTGTTACTTTGACCATCCATGAGAGAATGAATCCGATTACAGCAAAAATAATCTGAACCGTGAAGAAAATCCCTAAACCGCAGATAAGGGATAATATATTGCGGTCAAATTCGGGGTTTTTGATGTAACGCATAGCAAGTTCAGCGGCAGGTTCAGAGAATTTCCACGCACAGAACGTACTCACGAAGAAACCTACGAGTCCTATAACTTCGCCTGAAAAACCGTTCATGAGACCGCGATACAGAAAAAATATCAGGATTATACCCAGTACAGTATCAACAATTAATGCAGCATTCATATTCAATCACCTTCCTGTTAATTTACGCCTTGTGGGGCGCGGTAATACGAGATTTTGAGGTTTGCGGGATTAACGGCCATGTTCAAGTTGTCGCGGGCAATCTCGCATAATGATATTACGTCAGGTTTCACGCGGAGAATTTCAGCGTCAAGGGCTGTGCGTTCGGGGTCATCGGAGATCGTAACAGCGTCAGGATTCTCATTGAGCCACGATAGAATCGAGTCATGAGAATATTCTCCGGCCTCAAGGAATCCTTCACACGAGGCGTAAACGAATCCGTGTCCCGCGTAAATGACCGTCAATATTTTTGCAGCGTTACGAGACTTCCTGAAGGTTTGAGGGAGTAATTCAAGGGTTGAGACGGGGATAATCTTTGCGCCGGAAGCATACGCAATCCCTGTAGCATAAGCCGCGCCGACTCTTATTCCCGTGAAATATCCCGGGCCGTTCGTTATTGCAACGTAATCCAAATCCGGCCATGTGAGTCCCGCGTCATTCATGAGAGACCCGCAGATTTTCGGAAGCTCTGATGTCTGCTTACGGCCTAAATCTTTTTGAGCGTGGAAAATCTTATCCCCAAACATTACCGCAGCACCCGTTAATTTCAGGCAGCATTCAACCGCAAGAATATTCAACATGCAAGACCCCTTTCGATTCGGATTGTGTGTTCGTTCTCGGTTAATGACTCGAAATATATACGTATGGAATTTGACGGGGGATTCAGCCATCGTTCGGGCCATTCAACAAAGAGAATTGACTCAGAGTCTCCGGCGTATTCATCGAGTCCCGTTGCGCTCACTCCGTCAGAGTCAAGCCTGTACAAGTCAGCGTGAATGATGAATATTCCTGACGGCGACTCGTACTCGTTAATCAGCGTGAAAGAAGGACTCCTCACTCCGTCAACCCCGAATGCCTCGCCGACTCCCCGAACAAATACCGTCTTCCCCGTTCCCAAATCCCCGAAAAGTAATACGACATTTCCGCCCGAAAGAGTCCCCGAAAAATCATGGCCGAATTTCCGCGTCTCTTCCTCAGAATGTGATGTGAAAATCTCCGTCTCAGTCTTCATGATTGCGGTTACGTTTTTCGGCTCTGTGCTTCATTATGACTCTGAGGACTACGCACGATACGCAGAATATTACGGCAAACAAAACCGTTCGCGGAATCTCAATGTCAGCACCCGTTGAACGGCTAATCCCGAAAATAAACGCTATAGCCATTCCGAAACTTAACACGCTCATCAAGAGACCTTTACGGCGAATATTCTCGGTCTTACGGATTTCAGCGTCCCAGTCAACGCGCTTTCGTTTATATGTCATTTCCCCGCCCTCAGTCCGTGAATGACTTTGCGCAACGTGTTCGCGATCTCTGAGGCCAATACACCGTCAACACCTTCACGCGAAAGAATTTCACCCGCAAGCCCGTGAACAGATGCCCCAAGTACAGCCGCGTCAAACGCCTCGAGTCCTCCCGCAAGAAACGCTCCAATGCACCCCGACAAAACATCGCCCGATCCCGGAACCGACAATTCAGCACCGCCGTAAGGAATTTCCGCGTACTTTTTGCCGGAAGCCACAAGCGTATGATGACCCTTGAGGACGACACAGCCCCATCTCTCTGAGAGTTCGCGAACTGCACCCGGCCTGTCTGCCCTTACCTGTTCGGGGGTAATCCCTAAGAGCCTTCCTGCTTCCCCCTCATGAGGAGTCATCACGGAGTCTTTGCGGGGCTTCAGGTCATCGCGTGAGACTGCAAGGGCGTTGAGTCCGTCCCCGTCAACAAGAATCTTTGCGGGCCATTCGCGCCACATTCGGGACGTGAAAATCTCAGCTGCTACACTGCGGTCGAGTCCCGGGCCAATCACAAGAGCGTCAATGTTCTTCTGTGATAACGCAAGCTCCTTCCAGCGGAATGTGTCATCATCAAAGCAGTAAATCACTTCAGGCAGCCTCGCAGCACACACAGTGCATACAGCTTGAAGCGACAAGAGCGTAACGACTCCCGCACCGCTCCTTAAAGCACCCAATGCGCTCAAAGCAGGAGCACCCGGATAACGCACCGAGCCTCCCGCAATAAGCAGCCTTCCCCGAAACCCTTTATGCATGTCTTCAGGGCGGGGAGGCAATAATTTTCTGAGTTCTTCAGCCTTCATTCTAGACTCTCACCATCTGGGGCGGTTCTTTTCCGGCGAAAACGGCCTCAATATTCCGTATCACCATAAAGCCCATTTCCTTGCGCGTTCCGAATGTCGCTGTGCCGATATGTGGAAGGAGTACGACATTCTGAAGAGTCTTAAGCGCGGGTTCAACATCGGGTTCGTGTTCGTAAACGTCAAGACCTGCCCCTGCGATTACGTGCCTTGCGAGTGCGTCCGCTAATGCTTTCTCATCAATGACAGGGCCTCTTGATGTGTTGATGAGTATTCCATCGGGCTTCATTTTTGCGAGTTCCTTTGCGCCGATTAAGTGCCGAGTTGAGTCCGTCAATGGCAAATGAATGCTCACGAAGTCGGAACGCTCTAATAATTCCTCAAGTCCGACTCTCTGTGCGCCGACCGACTCAAGGTGAAGTGAAGTTCTCCTGCTGTAGTACAGTACCTTCATGTTGAAGCCTCTTGCGGCTTTGATTCCGAAGTTTGTACCGATTCTGCCCGCGCCGATGATGCCGACAGTACGCCCTGTGATGTCGTAACCGAGCATATATTTGGGTGCCCATGCGAATGTGCTGGTGCGTACAATGTTGTCGCCCTCGATTACGCGCCTTGCACATGCAAACATGAGCGTGAATGCTGTATCGGCTGTAGCGTCAGTGAGTACGTCAGGGGTATTTGTTACGTAGATTCCCTTTTCGTTCGCTGCTTTAACGTCAATGTTGTTGAAGCCGACTCCGTAGTTTGCGATGAGCTTGAGATCTGGCCCTGCCTGTGAGATTAATTCCGCGTCAATAGGATCATTGAGCATTGTTATTACGGCTGCGTAATTCTTGAAAGCGTTGACGAGTTCTTCATGTGTAGCGAGTCTTTCCTCATTATTCACGTCATACTCGCAGATGTTTCCCAAAGCCCTCATGACTGAATTGTGAAGCGCGCGTGTTACGTATACTTTTCTGTTCATGATGATTACTCCTCGATTGTGATTGTCTTGATTACAACGTCTTCTGATGGTCTGTCCTGCCTGTTTGTTTTAACGTGGCCGATTTTCTCAACGACATTCATACCGTCAACAACATGGCCGAAGATAGCGTGATGACTGTCAAGCCACGGGGTCGGAACTAGCGTAATGAAGAACTGTGAGCCGCCAGTGTTGGGGCCAGCGTTGGCCATTGAGAGAATGCCGGGTGCGTCATGCTTGAGTCCTTCGCCGAACTCGTCGGGAATTGCGTAGCCTGGGCCGCCTCTGCCTGTGCCTGTAGGGTCGCCACCCTGAATCATGAAGTTGTCGATTACTCTGTGGAAGATTACGCCGTCATAGAAACCTTTTTTTGCGAGGGTTACGAAGTTTGTTACGGTGTTTGGTGCGAGGTCGGAATATAATTCGATGGTGAAATCTCCCATTGAGGTCTGGAATTTCGCGAGGGGACGTTTTGCGGGTTCGTCGGCGAATGCTGGTGAGCAGACGAAAGCGAGTGCGAGAAGTTTGCAAATAAATTTGTACATTGTGAAAATGACTCCTCCTTATGATATAGAATAATTGATGATTATAATATCACTATACACAATGGCACAAAGGACAAAGAAAAATGAATCTCACATTGCCGGAATTAGAATCTTCACGTTACAGGAGTCCTTCACAGATAATACGAGTCATCAGCGAGTTATGGATGACGAATGAGATGTACTGCCCTTCATGCGGGAATGCCTCACTGTATCACCTGCCTAATAATTCAAAGGTTGCTGACTTCAAATGCGAGTCCTGCGGGGAAATATACGAACTCAAAAGCAAGCGTGATTCAATCGGGAATAAGATTCTTGACGGAGCATATTACGCGGCACTTTCGAGAATAACGAGCAGCACTAACCCTAATTTGTTTGTGATGAGGTATAATGAAAATCTTGTTGAAGGGTTGACGGTTGTCCCAAAATATTTTTTCACGCCTGACGTTCTGAAGATTCGGCCTCCTTTAGCGCAGACTGCGAGACGTGCGGGGTATGTAGGCTCATGGATAATGTACAGCGAGATTCCCGTTGCAGGAAAAATCCCGGTGATAGAGGCTCACAGGGAATGCGACAAAGAATCGGTGCTGAGGAATTACGCAGAGGCCGTGAAGCTGAAAGTTGAGAATATAAATCTGCGTGGCTGGCTTATGGACATTTTGAAATGTACTGATAAGATCGATAACGATATATTTTCGCTTGATGACGTGTGCGTATTCACTGAGGAACTGAGAGAAAAGCACCCCGATAATCACAACATAAGGGCAAAAATTCGGCAGCAGCTACAGTATTTGAGGGACAAAGGGTTTATTGAGTTTCTCGGCGGAGGAAGGTACAGAAAGATTCGGAGGTAACGAAATGTCAAAGTTCAGCGTTGAGATAACCGAAACACTGCAAAAAGTTATTACTGTTGAAGCACAAGACGAAGCAGAAGCATTATGGAAAGCAGAAGATATGTGGAAGAATGAAGAGTACGTTCTCGGTTCGGAAAATTTTACGGGTGCAGATTTTTGCATTGTCGATAATTAATTCAGTAAAAAATTAGGAGAGCTTCAGATGCACAATCTTTCAGAAACTCTCCTAACTTCGTACAATCCCGACTCTTGAATTACTTCACATTCCCCGAAAGTTTAAGCCTCACACAATGCTTCACACTCTCATACGGCGCAAGCGTCATCAATCTTCCCTCTTTGCGCTCACGTTCACGCCCCATAATGTAGCACGTTGACGGCTCAAGCCCCAGAACGTAATCACCGCTCTTCATGTTCTTCCACTGAGCCAGAATCGGCAGCGTATCAAGCGACCACGAAACTTCCGCCGTAATCCCCAGCTCAGGATTCTTGAGCCTCGCAAACGCTTCACTCTCCATTTCGTTGAAGAATACCTGCTCTTCCTCACCGTCAATAGGCTTTGAGAAAACGCACTGAGTCGCAATATTTTTCGCGGCGTATTCTGTTCTCGGAGTAACCTTTCGTTTTTCGGGGAACTCAAGCACCGCCGACTCGCTCAGAATTGGCCAGCCGAAATTCATGTGATACAGCATCATATATTCTCTTGGTTCGGGCGTAAGGTTAGTGATTTCGTCCTCAAGCAAAATCTCACTCCCCCATGCCGGAATCGTGTAGCACCTCTTAACGCTGAAGCAGCAACCACCCTGCGCAGTCTCTCTCACTTCACCGCCAATGAAAATATTATCGCCCTCGCTGTAACCGTAGAGTCCCTTTGCGCTGAGTCCGTGAAATCGTCCGTGTAACGGGTGGAAGTCTCCTGCGTCAGTGTTCTCCGGCCCGGCCGAAAGTAATCCGCAAGTGAAGAGCATTCCGCCGGGGAAATACCGCCCAAACTCGCCCGGTACAGGAAGGAATCTCACGGGGGAGTCGTAACCGTTCTTTGTGGTGTAGCTGATGTTCACGCCCTTGAACCTCACATGGCCGATGTCGAGTCCTGAGTCCGGCAATATGTCGAGCTCAAGTCCTCCGGCTGTCGTAACCTGATACATTGCGATTCCCTTTGCGTTACCCTCGTCAAGAATCACACGGCGGACTCCGTAAACCTGTTCTTCATTCCCAACGTAAGCGCGAAATTCTTTTTTCTCCATTATTCTTACTCCTTCCGAAAATTTTTGCCGAATGTTTTATGACATCAGCACGTTACATCAATACTTTTTCCGCAAACTTGTCGAACGCCGCTAAACCTTCAGCCGTTCTCTTGTAGACTCCGCTGTCCGTCAAAACTTGTGCAAAGACATGGCCGACTTCATCGCGTAGCATTTGACGCACATTATCTTCACCCGAAAGACCGTCATATTTCGCCCTGAGTCCTTCATACCATTTTTCGTGGGCTTCAAGGTCTGACGGAAGATTCGATTTCCCTTCAAGCCACGCCGAACAGATTCTCTCAAGCGCACTCTTCAATCTCGCAGGAAGAACCGCAAGTCCCATTACTTCAATCAATCCGATATTTTCTTTTTTGATGTGATGAACTTCAGCGTGCGGATGGAATATTCCCAAAGGGTGTTCATCGCTCGTCCTGTTGTTACGGAGGACTAAATCAAGCTCGTAATCCTCTCCGTTTCTACGGGCAATAGGTGTGATTGTGTTGTGGGGTTCGCCGTCTGAATACGCGAGAATCCCGGCTGACTCGTCAGAGTATTCACGCCACGCCGACAAGACTCGGTCAGCAAGACTCACAATCGCTTGAGGATTCTTTGAACGGAGTCTTATTGCTGACATTGGCCACTTAACGCGCCCTGCTTTAATTTCGGGGTTATCGGTCTTGTACTCCTTTTCGAGAGGTGCGACGGCCATTGCGAAAGTGTATCTTCCCCCCTGATAATGATCGTGTGAAAGTATAGAGCCTCCGACAATGGGCAGATCAGCGTTTGAGCCGACGAAGTAATGAGGGAACAATGACACGAAATCGAAGAGATTCCCGAAAGTTTCGCGTGATATGAGCATAGGCACGTGATTTTC
>JAFSLR010000339.1 GCA_017448375.1 Synergistaceae bacterium
ACAGAGTTGATTTCGGCGGCTATAATCGAACCACGAACCACGCTTATAGTATGCCCTGATAGACCCAAAAATGACAAGAGAAGATTAACGCTCTCACGTGATTGTTGCGTGGGGGCTTTTTTCTGCTCAAATGCGGGGGGACTCGGCCATGCTTAAAGCATTCCTGAAGGAAAAAATCAAGAAAATAATAATCAGTCGGCGCATTGTAACATCAGAAAATTATTATCGTGAGCTTCATAGCCTCCTGAAGATAGATTCGGCGGAAGGCTTTGACCTCATAAGAATCGGACGCGACTATGACGGCGGATATATCATGCTCGATGATTTTGAGCCGGGCGGTATCGCTTACTCATTCGGGATTTCCGGCGATGTTTCGTGGGATAAGGATATGGCCTCAAGAGGCTATGATGTATTCATGTATGACCATACGATTGACGGACTGCCAGAAGAGAACACGCGCTTTCATTGGTCAAAGCTGGGAATCGCTGATGGAGTTACGCATGATGACAGATTGAAGACTCTTGAGGAGTTAATCTCGCGCAACGGCCATGAAGGCAAGCGGGATATGATTCTGAAGATGGACGTTGAAGGGGCAGAATGGGGATTCTTGGAGAGCGTAAAGCCGGAAACGTTATCGCAGTTCAGCCAGATGACATTCGAGCTTCATAATATGATTAAACTCGCAGATCATGAACGAGTGTTGAATATTCTCCGCAAGATAAACGAGACTCATCAGCTTGTTCACCTTCACGCCAATAACGTAAGCAGCTATGTTACGATTGGAGGTAGGAATTTCGCTGCTCTCTTTGAAGTGTCATATGTTCTCCGGGATAAGTATAAATTTTCCAGCGAGTATGATGTGAAGCTCCCTCTGAAAATCGATATGCCAAACATAACGGGATGGCCTGAGATTGAGCTGGGTATTGGAACAGAAAACTAGAATTTGACGGCAGAATAATTTACACGTCAAAGCACCGCATAAAAACAGAAGCATGAAAAACATTATCAGCCTCTCACATATTGGGGGCTGATTTTTTTTCGCAAAATTTTCACTAAGCCTTTGTGATATACTAATCAGCGTTTCAAATTTCATACGCTCATTTTAACGTTAAAGGTGTCATGATGAAATTTCACATGATTAACAGTGAGCGCAAGATTTCAACCTTTAGGAGGTATTATTCTTTATGGCAGTAGCTAGCATGAAACAGCTTCTCGAATGCGGAGTCCATTTCGGACATCAGACACGCCGCTGGAATCCCAAAATGAAGCCCTACATCTTCACCGAACGCAACGGAGTCTATATCATTGACCTTCAGAAAACCGTTAAAGGCCTCGACCGCGCTTATGATTTCATCCGCGAAACAGCAGCCGCAGGCGGACACGTTCTCTTCGTGGGCACAAAGCGTCAGGCTCAGGACACAATCCGCGATGAGGCGACACGCTGCGGACAGTATTACATCAACCAGAGATGGCTCGGCGGACTCATGACGAACTTCCCGACAATCAAGCGCAGAATTTCCCGTATGCTTGAACTCAGGAAATATGATGAGGAAGGAACATGGGAAGAGTTCAACAAGAAGGAAATTGCAGCCCTCAAGAAAGAACAGCTCAAACTTGAGAAATATTTAGGCGGTATCGCTAACATGGCCGCCGTTCCCGATGCAATATTCCTCATTGACCCCCGCCGCGAGGAAAACGCTATCGCAGAAGCACGCAAACTTCATATCCCGGTCGTATCAATCGTAGACACAAACTGCGACCCCGAAATGATTGATTACCCGATTCCCGGAAACGATGACGCTATCCGCGCTATCAAGCTCATCACTGGCTTAATGGCTAACGCTGTCATCGAAGGCAGGCAGGGTGAAGACGCAGTAATTATCCCAGTTCAGGAACTCAGCGAACCCGAAGCTATCAGCAACGAGGAACTCATAGCCGCAAGTGAAAGGCTCTACGAGAAATACGAAGGCAACATCGACGACGAAACCAGAGAGGATTAATGACAATGGCAGAAATTACAGCCGCAAAGGTTAAGGAATTACGCGAACGCACAGGCTCAGGAATGATGGACTGCAAAAAGGCTCTTTCTGAGACAAACGGCGACATGGAGAAAGCTATTGACTATCTCCGCGAAAAAGGTCTCGCAAAAGCCGCCAAGAAAGCCGAACGCACAGCAGCAGACGGAAGAATCTTCCACATTCTGAGCAAAGACGGCAAACTCGGAGTCATGATTGAGCTTAACAGCGAGACGGATTTTGTTGCGAAAACTGACGAGTTCAACGGACTCGGCGACAAGATTACGGCTCACCTTGCCGCAAAATCATTTGATGACGTACCCTCATTGCTTGCGAGCGTTCACGAGTCAGGAAGCACAATCAACGATCTTGTTACGGCGATTATTGCGAAGCTCGGCGAAAATATCGTTCTCAAGAGATTCGCCCGCTATGATGCCGCAAACGGTAAGGCATTCTGCTACATTCACAGCAATTACAAGGTAGGCGCATTGCTTGAGCTTGACGCAGAGGACAAAAAGGTTCTCGACTCAGACGGATTCGCTGAACTCGGCCATGAAATTTGTATGCAGATTGCAGCAGCAGCTCCGGCGTATTTGGTCTCAGAAGATGTCCCCGAAGACGTTTTAGACCGCGAAAAGGCCGTTTACCGTCAGCAGCTTATTGACGAAGGGAAGCCCGCCGATAAGGTGGAGAAGATTATTCCCGGCAAGCTCAGGAAGTATTTTGAGACTGTCTGCTTAATGGAACAGGAATATATCCGCGACACAGACAAGAAGGTTAAAGACCTCATAGCCGAAACAGGTAAGAAACTCGGCACAAAAATTACAGTGAGACGTTTTGAGCGTTTTGCTATAGGCGAGTAAGTGAAAGGCCAATATCCCCGGTGTAAAATACTTTGCGCCGGGGGTATTTTCATATTACGGAGGCTGATATTATGCCCAAATACAAGCGTGTACTGCTGAAATTATCAGGTGAAGTTCTTGCGGGTGAAAAGCATATCGGGATAGATTTCGGGACTGTGAAAGATTTTGCGATGAAACTCTCCGAGATTCGCAGCGCGGGAATCGAATTGTCCCTCGTAATCGGAGGCGGAAATATGATTCGCGGGCGTGATTCTGAGGATTACGGGCTTGACCGCGTGAGCCTCGATTCAATAGGCATGTTAGGCACTGTCATGAATGCCCTTGCGGTTAAGACAGCACTTGAGAGTCTCAACGTCCCAGCAAAAGTCCTCTCAGCTGTGGGAATGTCCCCTATCGCCGAGCCTTACAGCCGTGAACGCGCAAGAGATTACCTGAAGGCCGGAAATATTGTTTTGTTCGGAGCGGGTACGGGTCATCCGTTTTTCTCGACTGATACGGCAGCTGCCCTCAGAGCGTCAGAATTAGGGCTTGACTGCGTAATCAAAGGGACAAAAGTTGACGGAATTTACGACAAAGACCCGAATAAATACCCTGACGCAAAATTTTTCCCCGAATTAACATACAGTGAGGCAATATCGCGGAATCTTGATGTTATGGACACAGCAGCGTTTGCATTATGCCGTGAGAATAAAATCCCCGTCTGGGTAATGAACGTTCAGAACTCGGACTCGTGGGTCAAAAGCATTATTGACGGCGATAACGTTGGAACAATCGTTAAGGAGGTATGATTTATGCCAAAAGATATACTTTCGGAATTACGCGGAAATATGGATAAGGCTGTAGCGTTTTTGCAGAATGAATTTCTCTCGATACGCACAGGAAGAGCTCACCCCGGACTCGTCAGCGACATTAAGGTGGACTATTACGGGACTCCAACGCCGATAAAGAGCCTCGCTAACGTAACAATCCCCGAAAGCCGATCGATACAGATTGCGCCGTTCGACAAGACAGTCTTGAAGGCTATGGAGAAAGCTATTCTTGCCGCCAATATCGGAATGACTCCCCAGAATGACGGACAGGTGATACGCATGACATTGCCCGAACTCACAAAGGCTAGGCGCGTTGAGTTGACGAAATTGCTTGCGAGGAAAGCCGAAGAGTCGAAGGTCGTTGTCAGAAATTACAGGCGCGACGCTATAGAGGCTCTCAAGAAGCAGGAGAAAGCCACAGAGATTACCGAAGACGATCTCAATAAGTACACTAAATAAGTACAGGACATAACGGACGGTTACATCAAGAAGATTGATGAGGTCTACAAGGTCAAGGAGAAAGAAGTACTTGAAGACTGACGCGGAAATTTCATTCGTGCGTTTTTCTGCAACAATGTCATTGAGGAAAGATTGTTTCACATTGAGGTGCAGGACGCAAA
>JAFSLR010000048.1 GCA_017448375.1 Synergistaceae bacterium
ATGTTAAGATCATTGATGACAGCGGTAACGGGTGTTCGCGCTCACCAGACCATGCTCGACGTAACGGGCAACAACATATCCAACGCAAACACAACGGGCTTCAAGAAGGACAATACGATATTCGCGGATTTGATGTATCAGGCGAGCAAGTACGCATCAAGCGCGGACGGCAACAGGGGAGGCATCAACCCTGCTCAGGTGGGACTCGGCGTGAGCGTTTCGGCAATCGAGACCATACACACTCAGGGCGCAAGCTCCTACACCGGGAATGCTTCCGACATGATGATTCAGGAACGGGGATTCTTCGTCTACGATAGCGGCGGCACTCAGCTTTTCAGCCGTTCGGGGGCGTGCACTCTTGACGGTAACGGCGACTTAGTGCAGTCGGGAACAGGCTACAAACTTCAGGGCTACAAAATGGAGGAGACTGCTCTTGAGGGTTTCCAGCAGGCTGCGGAGCTTTCAACAATCAACATACCGATCGGGCAGAAGATTGAAGCGAAGAAGACTACGAGAGTCGATTATCAGTGCAACCTTGACAGCAGAAGCAATAATTTCCTGAGATACGGTTTCGCTGACCTTCCGTACAATGCTGTTGCGGGTGCTGACGGACTCAACGCCGGAAAAGCTAAAGTCCCGATGAACGGCGTAGAATATGATATGACTTTCTCTACGGTCGGCGTAAAAGGGGACATTACGTACAACGAAGCTGCTACAGGCGCGAATTACCTCACATTCTCGCTCGAAAACGGCGGTGAAACTACAGCCCTTATGTTCGACATGACCAATATCGACAGCACAACGGGTCTTCCTGTCATGAGCCTTCCGACAATAGCATATGACGCTACAGCCGGAACTTACACAAGCACCCAGACAACGAATGAGACAACAACAAGCGATGACGTTAACCTTGTGGGCTGGCTTGACGAGAATAACAATCTCGTAACAACAACAGGCACAGCATTACAGGTAACAACAAACAAGGCAACAGGCGCAACAACTCCGACTCAGGCAACAATAGACTCGTATTACAAGCCCGTTTACAGATTTCCCGGACAGGTTCCGCCGAAATATTTCACAGCAAGCTATGATGACACTACAGGCGCGCTCCAGATACGTACAGTATCACTTGCTGATGCGGACAACAACGAAGTAGCAACAACCCTCAACGGACTTCGCGCAGACCTCGAAAGCACAACAGGAGAACAGGCTAACGCAACTCACCTTAAAATTGACGGTACAGTCTTCTCATATAACGTGAAAAGCAAAATGGATTACGCAAACTTCACGCTTTCAGGAGCACCGACCATCGCCACAGCGTCAGCAACAACAGGCGGTACAGAAAGAGTACAGCAGGAGTTCAACTTCATAGCAGAGTTTGAAGAAAGCAATATGACGGCCTCTGACCCTTCAGACTTGGGCAAAACTGTCTCAAAAATGGTCCTTTGGTACTACGGCTACAGCAATGCAGAAGCAACAGCAGCAGCAGCAGGTACAGCAGAGGAAATTCGGAACGGAACAGTAACGGACCTTCCCAAGAGTATGCACAAGATTGAAGCAAACGTATTCTTCAATGCTGACGGCTCATTCGACCGCGTTGACTGGAACGAGACAAACAACAATAACGCTCCTCTCGGTTTCCGCATTCTCACTGAAAACGGAGTCGGCCCTAACATTCAGATTACACCGGGCACAGCAGGAAGCGCAAGCACGAAATCTGACGCATTGAACATCATGGTAGCTCAGACGCTCGACAGCCCCGCCCCTGTGGATCAGCTCGGCTCATGGACGACAATCGGCACAACAGCACAAGGCGGTTACCACGCGACAAAGACAACAATCTATGACGATGACGGAAAGACTCACACCCTCGAAGTTACGTACAAGAAAATCACCGAAAACCGCTGGAGATGGGAAGCGTTCCTGGTTGAGGAGGACGAAAACGGAAACGAAGTAGTCTCAAACGTAATGCCCGAACCGAGAACAGGCGAGATTGAATTTGACGGCTCAGGGAAAATCAGCAACGCAATATCATTCCTCAGTACCGGCTCAACAAGAAGCACAGGGAACGCAGAAGTAACAATCACACTTCCTTTCAGCCTCAACGGTCAGCCTAACAGCGATGTTACGCTCAATTTCGGCGGAGGCGGAGACGCACTTCTGGGCGTTACACAGTTTGCTTCAGAGACGACAACAAAGCCCGTCTATCAGGACGGATACACTATGGGCATTCTCAAAAATTACTCGGTCGCCGCTAACGGGACAATCACAGGCTCATACTCAAACGGCATAAGCATTCCGCTTTACCGCGTGGCACTTGCAACTTTCGCGAATGAGCAGGGACTCGAAAAGGTCGGCAATACAATGTTCCAAGCCTCTGTGAACTCTGGAACAGCGAACATTGACGGTGCAGGCTCAAACGGAAAAGGTACAATCATGAGCCAGTATGTTGAGATGTCCAACGTTGATTTGACCGAAGAGTTTACACACCTTATTGTTGCTCAGAGAGGCTTCCAGGCGAACACGAGAGTCATTACGGTAAGCGACCAGATACTCGAAGAAGTCGTGAACCTCAAGAGATAAATTAAACGCTGAAAATTTTTCCCTTGCCTTTGAAGTTTTAAGGGCAGGGGAATTTTTTTTGACTTCAAAATTATTATGCTACAAAGTATTTTGACTCTGAGATTTTTTGCTATACTTAACAAAATTATTTTCCCAAACATAAAAAAGGAGGCTCGAATTTTCTATGAGTGATTTTGAAAGCAGGCTCGCTTTTCACTATGACGAGCTCAAATGGCTTTACTATGAGCTTTACGGCAGCGACAAACAGGCATTCGATTATTTCTGCTCAATGCTCCGTAAGTGCTGGGAAGAACGCCCCGCCTATCTCAAGCACGATCTTGATGACGCACGCGCTGAAGTCCCCGACTGGTACGCAGGAAATGACATTCTCGGAATGATGATGTACACTGAGTGCTTCGCGAAAACATTGCAGGGCATTAAATCCCATCTCGATTACATTCAGGAATGCGGTGTAACTTATCTCCACTTAATGCCGCTTCTTGACACCCCAAAAGGAAAAAGCGACGGAGGCTACGCGGTTTCAGATTTCCGAAAAGTCAGGCCGGATTTAGGGACAATGGCTGACCTTGCTGACTTGTCCGCAAAATGTCATTCACTCGGTATAAGTGTTTGCTTGGACTTCGTCATGAATCACACTAGCGAGGATCACGAATGGGCAAAACGCGCGCGCAGAGGCGAGAAAGAATTTCAAGACCGTTACTTCTTCTTCGACAACTGGGAAATTCCCCGACAGTTTGAAGAGCATCTTCCGGAAGTTTTCCCGACAACAGCTCCCGGAAATTTCTCCTATGACAACGAGTCCGGCAAAGTCGTAATGACAACATTCTACCCCTACCAATGGGATTTGAATTACCGCAACCCCGTTGTTTTCAACGACATGACAGAGAACATGCTCTACCTTTGCAATCAGGGTATCGACATCATAAGGCTTGACGCTGTTCCGTACATCTGGAAGACTCTCGGCACTAACTGCCGTAACCTTCCGCAGGTTCACACGCTTGTACGCATAATGAGAATGGCCGCTGAGATCGTCTGCCCGGGAACGTTATTGCTCGGTGAGGTCGTAATGGAGCCGTCAAAGGTCGTTCCGTATTTCGGTACAGTCGAAAAGCCCGAATGCAACATGCTCTACAACGTTACGACAATGGCAAGCACTTGGCACACAGTAGCGACTCAGGATACGCGCCTGATGAAGCACCAGTTAGAGAGCGTTTTCTCATTGCCGAAACAGTATGTATTCCTCAACTATTTGAGATGTCATGATGATATAGGCTGGGGATTGGATTATCCGTTCCTGCGTTCGTTCGGAATTGACGAGGTAGCACACAAGAAGTATCTCAATGACTACTTCAAGGGTGATTTCAAGGGATCGCCTTCAAGGGGTGAAACGTACAATGACGCTCCCGAATTGGGCGACGCTAGAATGTGCGGTACAACAGCTTCACTCTGCGGGCTTGAGAGTTCCGACAAAGAGTCAGCCGTGAAACTCGACATAATGTTACACGCATTCCTGTTGACACAGAGCGGAATACCCGTGCTTTACAGCGGGGACGAAATCGGGCAGCTCAACGATTACAGCTACCACCAGAGCACAGACCCCGACAAGGCCGCCGACAGCAGGTACGTACATCGCGGTGCGTTTCAGTGGGAGGACGCTGCGAAACGGAATAACACGGACACTCCGCAGGGAAAAATCTTCACGGCAATACGGAAATTGATGAAACTGCGTGATACTCACTCTGTGTTTGCGAATGAGGCTGATACGTGGCTGATTGAGACGGGAAATAATCAGGTTCTCGGAATCGGACGCTATGAGGGAGCGAAGACAAAGAAGGAGAAAATGCTTGCGTTCTTCAACTTCAGCGGTGAGGCTAAGACTTTCAGGACGAGTGAAAATCTTTCGGGAATGTTCGAGTATCACAATATGATTACAGGCGAAAAGTTCACGGGAGATTCTGAAGGACAGATTACGCTTGAGCCTTATGGGTTCTTGTGGGTACTCGCGGAAATGTAGAAAATGAAACACAATCCCCGTCTGAAATATGGCGGGGAAATTTTTTTGCAAAAAGGGCTGACAAAATAGAAATGACCGCTGTAACTGACCTGACTAGACCAAACAAGACTGTTGTCCGTAACTCATCGTTAGAGCTTCTGAGGATAACAGGAATGTTTATGATAATTATCTTTCATTCTATTCTTCACGGAGTATCCCGTTTCCCTTCCGGCATAATCACAGTCAATAAATTATGGTATCAGTTCTTGTTAATGCAGGGGGCTATGACGGTAAATATTACTGAACAATCAGGCGTAACAGAATGC
>JAFSLR010000340.1 GCA_017448375.1 Synergistaceae bacterium
GATTCTGACGCTCATAACGATAGGGAAAATGCTAGAGGCTCGTTCCAAAGGCAGAACTACAGACGCGCTCAAAGGTTTGATGAAATTATCTCCTAAGACAGCAACAATCATCGAGAACGGCGCGGAGAAAATTATTCCAGTTGAGAATCTCAGGAAGGGCGATATTTTCGTTGTGAGACCTGGAGAGAGTATACCCGTTGACGGTATCATCACCGAAGGAGTAAGCGCGGTAAACGAGTCAGCACTTACTGGAGAAAGCATTCCAGTCGATAAAGAAAGCGGCAACACAGTTTCTGCGGCTACGATAAATCAGTCTGGCTTCCTGAAGTGTGAGGCTGTACGTGTCGGAGAGGACACAACATTGTCCCAGATTATACGCATGGTCAGTGATGCTGCAGCTACGAAAGCTCCAATAGCTAAGATCGCCGACAAGGTTTGCGCTGTATTTGTTCCTGCCGTCATAATTATCGCGGTCATAACTGTAATCGCATGGCTTCTTGTCGGAAAAGATTTCGGGCAGGCATTGTATTACGGAATAGCGGTACTCGTAATCAGTTGTCCCTGTGCGCTTGGACTTGCTACACCTGTTGCCATAATGGTTGGAAACGGGATTGGAGCGAAGAACGGGATACTCTTCAAGAACGCTGTATCGCTTGAGGAGACAGGAAAGACTAATATCGTGGCATTGGACAAGACCGGGACAGTTACAGCAGGAGAGCCGGAAGTTACGGACATTATCCCTTCAGAAAGATTCACAGAGGAAGAATTACTTGAACTTGCCTGCTCACTTGAGACAAAGAGCGAACATCCTTTAGCAAAAGCTGTTGTCGGTAAAGCTGAAGCCTCTGGTATAAAACCTTCAGATGTCTCAGACTTCAAAGCACTGGCAGGAAACGGAATTACAGCAAGTCACAATGATGATGGGTCAATCCTCACAGGAGGAAGTGTAAAATTCGTTGGCGGAAAATACCCTGTACGCGATAAATTCATTCATGAGGCAGATAAACTTGCTGAGGCAGGGAAGACCCCTTTAATGTTCATGAAGAATGATGAACTTATCGGGATTATAGCTGTTGCTGACGTGGGTAAAGCCTGACAGCTTGAAAGCTGTGAAAGAATTGCGGGATATGGGGCTTCATGTAGTAATGCTTACTGGCGACAACGAGCGCACAGCAAAGGCAATCAGCAATGAGGCAGGCATCGATGATGTAATAGCAGGAGTTCTCCCGGACGGAAAAGAGAAAGTAATCAGCAGACTGAAAGATGAGGGACGCACCGCAATGGTTGGAGACGGTATCAACGATGCGCCCGCTCTGACACGTGCCGATACAGGAATAGCGATAGGTGCAGGAACGGACATAGCGATTGATGCGGCTGATGTTGTACTCATGAAGAACAGCCTTCTTGATGTCCCAGCGGCGATACGTTTAAGCCGTGCAACTCTCAGGAACATACACCAAAATTTATTTTGGGCATTCTTCTACAACGTGATAGGTATTCCTCTTGCGGCAGGGGTATTCGCGCCATTTTTGGGGTGGCAGCTTAATCCGACATTCGGTGCGGCAGCTATGAGCCTTTCCAGTTTCTGCGTAGTAACAAACGCTTTGAGGCTGAATCTCACGAAAATATACGAATAGGAGCGCAAAATGTCCATTAATAGCAAACACAATGCGCTGAAAAATTATCTTGCTTCGTTTGGAAGTGTAGCGGTCGCTTTTTCGGGTGGAGTTGATTCAACTTTACTGCTGAGAGTAGCGCATGACGTTCTGGGCGATAAAGCTGTAGCGGTTACTGCTTCATCGGCTTCATTTCCTGCGAGAGAACTTGAAGGGACGAAAAATTTCTGCACCGAGAACAATATTAAGCAGATAATTACTCATTCTGACGAGCTTAACATACCCGGTTTCAGGAATAACCCGAAGAACCGCTGCTACTTATGCAAGAAGGATTTGTTCACGCATATTCTGAAGATTGCCCGTGAGAATAATATCGCTTATGTCGCAGAAGGTTCTAATACGGATGACGTTGGCGACTATAGACCAGGCCTCAAGGCGGTTGAGGAGCTTGGCATAAAAAGTCCATTGAGGGAAGCAGGTTTCTCGAAGGCAGAAGTCCGCCAGCTTTCATGGGAAATTGGACTGTCGACATGGGATAAGCCTTCATTTGCGTGCCTAGCGTCAAGGTTTGTTTACGGTGAAACCATAACTGAGAAGAAACTTGACATGGTCGGGAAGGCCGAAGAACTGCTAATACGTCTCGGCTTCAGTCAGGTGCGCATCAGGATACACGGAGATATTGCACGAATAGAAATCAGCCCCGAAGACTTTTCCCGAATAATTCAGGAAGGCAACAGGACAGAAATCTACAGCACTCTCAAGAGTTTGGGATTCTCGTATGTCTCACTTGACCTGAAAGGCTACCGAACAGGCAGCATGAATGAAGTTATAAGGTAAGGAGAAAAGTTTTGCGTAAACAAATTCATATTGCCATAAGCGGCATGACGTGTACAAACTGCCGGGACAGAATTACGCGGAAGTTGAAAAAGACACCGGGCATTATTCAAGCCTCAGTGAGTTATGAAGATAGTTCTGCTGAAATAATTTACGACAGCGGAAGGATTTCATTCCAGCAGATTGCAGACATCATAAATCAACTAGGCTACAGAATCTCATCGCGAAGCTCCCAACTTACGCGCAGGATTTTTATTCTGGCCTCTATTGCCACACTTTATGCCTTCTTGCAGTCAAGTGGGGTTCTGAACTTCCTTGTACCGGGTCAGCTTGCTGATTCAAGAATGAGTTATGGTATGTTGTTAGTTATAGGACTAACGACTTCAGTGCATTGTGTAGCCATGTGCGGAGGGATTAATCTCTCGCAGACAATCTCTGATCTCAGAAGTTTTTATCCTGCACTAGCCTATAATTTCGGTAGGGTTATGTCTTACACCGTTACAGGCGGGCTATTAGGACTTGCAGGATTCCTTGCAAACGGCGCAGGAAAATTTGAGGTCTCACTCCTCCTTCAGTCAGTTTTGAAGGTTGCGGCTGGGGTATTCATGCTCGTCATGGGAGCAAATATGTTGAATATATTTCCGGCACTCCGAAGGTTATCGCTCCGGCTTCCGAAATTCTTATCCGACAAAATAATATTAGCTGGAATAGGCAGAAAATCACCTTTAATTGTGGGTCTTCTGAATGGTCTTATGCCGTGCGGGCCGCTTCAATCTATGTGGCTTGTCGCGCTGGCCTCGTCAAATCCCTTGTCTGGGGCTTTATCCATGATGATGTTTGCTATGGGAACTGTGCCGCTTATGCTGGGCTTGGGAACGATTGTTTCGGCGGCGGGGAAAAAATTTTCTGCCTGCGTCAAGACTTCTGGGGCTGTATTGGTTACAGTCATGGGGTTAATAATGATTACGCAGGGAGGGAGCTTAGGCGGAATGTTCCATGAAGCAACGTTAAACCCTGAACGCGTCAAGGTCAATGAAGGAATACAAACAGTCTCAAGTGTACTTTCATCAGGACGCTACCCTGATATTACGGTGAAAGCCGGAACACCCGTCAGGTGGATAATCAACGCTCCCAAAGGCAGCATAAACGGATGCAACTACAAGTTCATGATTCCAGAATACGGTATAGAACACACGCTAAAGACAGGCGAAAATATAATAGAGTTCACGCCTGATAGAAGTGGAGTGTCCTACTACAACTGCTGGATGGGAATGATACAGGGCAAAATTACAATTCAGGAATAAACACAAAGAAAAGCCGAAAGCAATAGAATGAAAGCAATAACGCTGAAACGGCGCAAATTTTTGCGTGAATTACTGATTTTTGGAAGCTGAAAGTATAAAAATTTTTTAGGAGGAAGCAGTAAAATCATGGAAACACTAAATTTACCAAGTAAAGAGAATGAATTTGCTGCTCGTTTAATAGCTTTGAGGAAGAAACGGAGCTGGAGTCAGCAGTTCGTAGCAGATAGATTAGGGCTAAGTAACAGGACAATCTGCAAGTGGGAGACAGGACGCGGAACGCCGAAATTCACGACACTTCTTGCGCTGTCATCATTGTTTGAAGTCGGCCTTGATGAATTAGCAGGCAATAAGTCCGTCCAGAAAAATAGAGACGAAAATCTTGCAATTAGAAAAATTATGTGGAATTTTTTTTGCAGGGGGCTTTAGTAATTCTAATATGTTAAGTATAATATACAGCAAAGAGAAAATTATTAACGGCAGGTGAAAGAGTAAATGGCTTTGAAAGAAGAAATTAGACGAAGACGTGAACAGTTGGGAATGACGCAACTGAGATTTGCTCTTGCACTAGGGATTACCCCTGCTACTGTGTCAAAATGGGAGACTGGAGTAATGTCGCCTAAGCTCAAGCGCATGGCAGATGTAGCAAAGATATTTGGGATCACAGAACAAGAGCTGATGTTTCCAAAGAAAGAAAATGAGGAGACTAGAAATGAAAC
>JAFSLR010000341.1 GCA_017448375.1 Synergistaceae bacterium
AGTCTCAAGCATAATCTCACGTTTTGCGGACATTTCGGCCGCGTCTTTCTCAGAGTTCCTCATGGATAATTCCTCAATGCGATATGATGTTTATCATGATAGTTAATTTATCACTGTGAAGGTTTAGTGTCAAATACTTCACAAGCATAATTACTCCTTTAATTTTTGTGTGTATTATAATACTGCTACAATTATAAAAACTCCTGTACAGTTTTAGAAAGAAGGATGACTCGTGAAATATTTATTGTTATTTTTGGCTGTTACAATCTTTAATCATTTCTTAGGAGTGAGCGCAACAGGGGCAGCATTCAGCAAGACACAGGATATATATTTTGCGGGGGGCTGTTTCTGGGGTGTTCAAAAATTCTTCGATCAGTTTGACGGCGTGATAAATACAGAAGCAGGCTACGCGAATGGACCTTCAAAAAAAGCTCCGACTTACTCCGATGTCTGCTCAGGAAGCGGCCATGCTGAGACTGTTCGTGTCTCATATGATCCCGGCAAAATATCTCTGTCTGAACTGATAAACAATTACTTTCTCATAATCGATCCGCTATCTGTGAATAAGCAGGGGAATGACAGAGGTTGTCAATATCGCACTGGAATTTATTACACGGACGAAAAGCTGTTGCCTGAACTTGAAGCCGTTTATCAAACTCATGAAAAGAAAATCGGCCGTAAACTTGCAGTTGAACTTCTCCCGTTAAAAAATTTCTTCCGTGCTGAAGAGTATCATCAGAAATATTTGGATAAAAATCCTAATGGCTATTGTCATATTCCGGCAAAATTTTTCTCATTAAATGAACAGGCTCTCCGTCAGCGTATAGGCGACTTGTCTTACGAAGTTACACAGAACGGTGCAACGGAATACGCTTTCACAGGAAAGTATGACAAATTCTTTGAACGCGGACTCTATGTCGATATTGTAACTGGTGAACCGCTTTTCACTTCAATGAATAAATACGATTCTGGATGCGGATGGCCGGCGTTTACAAAACCCATAAACAATGAGGCAATAACAGAGCATACAGACAAATCACACGGAATGATTCGGACAGAGGTACGAAGCAGAAAAGGAAATTCACATCTTGGGCATGTCTTCAATGACGGCCCGAAAGAAACAGGCGGTTTGAGATACTGCATTAATTCTGCCGCGCTGCGTTTCATTCCTTATGAAGAACTTGAAGAACAAGGATATGGTGAGTATAAGAGGCTATTTGAGAAAGAATAATCATTATGGGAGACTTAAAGCGTTGGGGCATTTTGCAGGGAAAAGAAATATTCTACCCTGAACCAGATAAAATGCTCCCTTTAATGCCATGACAAAAAACAGACCGCTCTTCACGGCCTGCAATGCTCAAAAATTTACCGTCTTCGCCTCTTCTCATCGTCAGGGAATAATCCGAACTTCGACAGACCCGCAATCCCCTGTTCAAGCCTCGACACTGCAAGCGGCATTAACTCAACAATAACGTGATTATCCTTGAGGCGTATTGCTCCGACCTCCGAACGCTCAACCTTAAGCGCACGGCACATAGCGTTCAAGACATGGCCGACATCTTGAGCCTGACTGCTACGGAAACGCTTAAACGCCCCTTTAGGCTTTGACGTTCCCGGCTTGGCTTGAGACTTGGGACGCTGTGAAGGCTTTTTGTTACGGCGTTCCTGTTCACGCTGTAATTCACGGTCTAATGCGTAACCTTTGCTCCGTGTGCTGAGGACTGCGAGAAGTTTCGCGATTATCACTTTCGGTTCTGCGCGCGTCATCAAATCTTCCGCCCATTTAACGCACTCCCCGTAATCAGAATCAATAGGGGACGCAAATATATCCTGTTCCGCCGAATCCCTCCATGCACTGCGAATCTTGTCGATAGCGGGTATGTCCTGCCAGTCAGTTTTGATGTTCGTACCCCTCAGCATTTCGCGGAATCTCCCTATTTCGGGCGGTGAAAGAAGCACGATGTTCACACCTTCATGGCCGGCTCTGCCCGTTCTCCCGCTTCGGTGAATGAACGTCTCCCTGTCATCAGGCAATCCGAGCTGTATTACGTGGCTTACTCCCTCAATATCGAGACCCCTTGCCGCTACGTTTGTTGCGACTAGGCACGGAACTGACCCCGACTTGAACGATGCTAACACCGCGTTCCGTTCGCCCTGAGTCATATCTCCCTGTAATGCCGCCGCGCTGAAGCTGTGGTCTTGAAGCCTCTGTGCAATCTCTATTGATTCCATTTTCGTATGACAGAAAACTAGACTCCTTGAAGGGTGTTCCCATAATAATATGTCAACAAGTCCCTCAAAACGTTTCTGTGATGGAATCCTGTAAACCCTGTGCGTAATATCACCGTGCTGTTCGCCCTCGTCATCAACCGCAAGCATTATAGGGTCATTGAGATAACGTCCGGCAAGCTCGCGAACTTCAGGGGGCATTGTCGCGGAAAATAACCAGCGTCTTCCTTCGGGCATTGCGTCAAGTATTGCTTCGAGTTCCTCGCGGAATCCCATGTCAAGCATTAAATCACCCTCATCAAGCACAACGCTGTGAATGTCCTCCGTCTTGAGAGTCCCGCGCTGTATGTGGTCGCGGACTCTGCCGGGAGTCCCTGCAATGATTGCTGCCCCGTGCTTTAAGGCTTTGAGCTGGGGTACTATGTCCATTCCGCCAACGAGTGAAGCGCATGATACTTTGAGGAAACGTCCGAGAAATTCTGCCTCGTCTGCCGTCTGCTGTGCTAATTCGCGGGTGGGTGCGAGGATTAATATTTGCGGTAATCTTTCGCCTATCTTCATTTCCTGCATTAAGGGGAGAAGAAATGCGAGTGTCTTCCCTGAACCTGTCTTTGCGCGTACTATCATGTCATTGTTCCAGTCCTCTGAGAGTACGCAGTCTTGTACTTCCATAGGGGAGTCGAATCCGTGTTCTTTGAGTGCGGATAATAATTCTTTTCTGAGGCCGTATGAGCTGAAATCCAAAATGTGTAATTCCTCCAAAAATTTTGTTGCTTTACTGTGTATTATCGCACATTAATCGCTTAATTTTCCGGCAGGCTTCAAGATTTAGTGTGATAAATTCTTCCTGTGTCATTTGGGATTTGAAGAAAGCGTTATACATTTCGTAAGTGTTGTTGACATTGATTTGATACTTTGATGGGTGATAAAATAAAAAAATTGAAAATTATGTTGGTTCAGAGACATTCGAGCCATAAGAGATTCAGAAAGTTATAACAAGTTTGCGTGAAAGGTGATTAGAAATTTGAACGAACGTATGAAGATGACCGCTGGAGAATTATACAACCCGGGTGATGATGAACTGTATATGTTAAGGACGAAAGCCCATAAACTTTGCATGATGTACAACCAGCTTTTTGACACTGACGAGGAAGAACGCTATAAGATTCTGCGTGAGCTTCTGCCGTATTCGGATCATGAGGCATATTTTCAGGGAAATATATTTTTCGATTACGGGATAAACATTCACATCGGGAAAAACTTTTACGCTAATTTCGGGACGGTTATACTTGACGTTTGCTCGGTGAAAATCGGTGATAATGTAATGCTGGGGACAAATGTATCACTCTTAACCCCTATGCACCCGCTGAAATGGCAGGAACGAAACGCCAAGCCCGACTCTGAAGGCAACCTGATACAGCTTGAGTACGGGAAGCCGATAACGATTGAGAGTAACTGCTGGCTCGCCTCGAACGTAACAGTAACAGGAGGCGTAACAATCGGCGAAGGCTCTGTGATTGGCGCGGGAAGTGTCGTAACAAAAGATATACCTGTGGGAGTTCTTGCGGCTGGGAATCCATGCAGGGTCATCAAGGCCATAACAGATGACAATGACAGCCATTAAGAACAACGCGCTTGGTGATGGTGATGGTGTTCATTACTGGGCATGTGCAACAGGGGCATTGTCGAAGCTGATTACGAGTTCAGCACAGAAAATAATAACGGATATCCTCATATCCGCCAAGTGAAATGAACTCATAAAGGAAACTGGAACATTGTCAATCTGTTACCCACAAGGATACTTATCGACATAACCAACTACATTAAGAAGCTGTTTTCTCAAGCATAGGTAGCTGCACTAATGCAAGTTATTACGACATAGCAAAAGTTGCGCTCATTAAATTTGTAGAATTTATGAATGTTTTGTAAAATGTTAAATATTATAAATCCCAGAATTATGATGCGATACTGAGGAAACTTTTTAATTTGATTATTTCTTCAGGGATTACAGCATATACTATAGCTAAAAGCTACTATCCTTCGATTACTGCTACAAATTTTTTGAAGACTGACAAGAATTATTACAAAATAATCTCAGCACAATGGACTCGGATAAAATCCGAAATCAAGGAAATATTTGATAACATAGATAAATAACTGTAAAAAATTCGGGTCTGTTAGGTAAACTTTGAGTATCACTGAAATTTGCTTTACGCTCACTGAATTAACACTCCCGAAAAGTTCATTTGCCACAAAATTATAGGAGGCCGCCGCGTTCAATGCAACAGCCCCCAATATTTACACGCTATTTACAGCACGGGAAGTTCGTCCTGAGTTATTACACGTATTCCAGCATCCGTCAAAACTTCAGCAGCCCTCGCAGTGTCGTCAACCTCAAAGACAATCCCCGCTGAATAATCCCTCATAGGAAACGGATACGCATACTCTATGTTTATTCCGGCTCCCTTCATCACCTCAAGTACCCGGCAGAAACTCTCAGGCGAATTTGGCAGGCTCACCGCTATAACTTCCGTGAACGTCGCAGGATAGCCCATAGTCTTCAAGATTGAGGCCGTCCACAAAACATTATCCACAATCAGACGCAACACCACAATTCCGCCCAATTCCGCAGCACAGAATGACCGAACATGTATATTATTCTCAGTGAGAGTCTTCACTACCTCAAGGAATTTTCCCGGAACATGTTCAACAAATATTGATACCTCTTTGATGTTCATATCGCTGAAAGCTCTTCCGCTCCCATAATCTTAACTCCCGAACCTGTAAGCGCAGATGAGGCTTTCACGTTGTCATTCACACGGAATATCATATAGGCCGTATCCGATCTCTTGTTCCCCAATATCGCATACATGTATTCGACGTTCACGCCAGCACCGTCAAGAACTTCAAGCACCTTGTTGAGTCCCCCCGGCACGTTCGGGACTTCAACCGCAAGAACGTCCGTTAAGCTCGCAACAAATCCCGCGTCCTTGAGAGTGTTCGCAGTCCCCATTACATCATCAACAATCAGTCTCACGATCCCGAAGTCGCTCGTCTCCGCAAGTGAAAGTCCCCGCAAATCTATTCCAGCGTCAGCAAGTGCCTTTGTCATTTCGTGGAGGCAGCCCGGACGGTTTTCCAGAAAAACAGAAATCTGCTTTACGCTCATTATTACTCCTCCTTAAATTTTCCTGTTGTCGATTACCCTTACTGCTTTCCCTTCCGAACGAACAATAGTTTTCGGCGCAACAAGCGTAACCTTCGCCGTTAATCCTAACATTGAGCGCAAGCCCTCGACAAGTTTCGACTGACGCTGATTGACGACACCGAGATTGTCCGTGAACATTTCAGGTGTCATTTCGACTCTCACGTCAAGCGTATCCGTGTTGTTCACCCTGTCAACAATAATCTGGTAATTCGCAGGGTAACCCTGATTGATGAGTACGGTTTCGATTTGAGACGGGAATACGTTTACGCCGCGAATGATGAGCATATCATCGGTGCGTCCCTTCAAGCGCGACATTCTTACGTGAGTCCTTCCGCAGGGGCACGGCTCATGTGAAAGACTCGTAATATCTCTCGTCCTGTAACGAATCAGCGGGAACGCTTCCTTCTCAAGAGTCGTGAAAACTAATTCACCCGTGCTTCCTTCGGGCAATACTTCTCCCGTTTCAGGGTCAATGATTTCGGCGATGAAGTAATCCTCGTTGATGTGCATACCGTGCTGATCTTCGCATTCAAACGAAACGCCCGGCCCGCAAAGCTCCGTCAACCCGTAAATATCATACGCCTTGATTCCCATTGTGGCCTCAATATCGCGCCTCATGCTTTCAGACCACGCCTCAGCACCGAAAATCCCGGCTTTAAGCGGAATATCATTCGGGGACATTCCCATTTCCTTCATGCGTTCGCCGATAAAAGCCGCGTAACTCGGAGTGCAGCAGAGAATTGTTGCGGACAAATCCTTGATGAACATAATCTGCCTGTCAGTGTTTCCCGATGATGCCGGAATTGTCAGCGAACCTACGAGATGACTCCCGCCGTTGAGACCGGGACCGCCAGTGAAGAGTCCGTAACCGTATGAGACCTGCACAACATCTTCATTTGTTCCGCCAGCGGCCATGATTGCACGGGCGCACATAGTCTCCCAAATGTGAATGTCATTGAGCGTGTAGAACGCAACGACTCTCTGACCTGTTGTGCCGGAAGTCGATTGTATTCTCACGCAGTCTTTGAGGGGCCGTCCCATTAAGCCGTAAGGGTATGCGTTTCGGAGGTCTGCTTTTGAGAGGAACGGGAGAAGGTGCAAATCTTCCTGTGATTTAATGTCGTCTGGGGTCAATCCTTTTTCCTGCATTTTCTTGCGGTAATAGGGAACGTTCTCCCAGACGTGATGAATCTGTTTAATGAGTCGTTCATTCTGGAGTTTGCGAATCTGTTCGCGGGGCATAGTTTCAATTTCGGGCTGATAATAATTTCCCATTGCAATAAAACCTTCCTTGCGTAAATTTATGCGTTTCTCCCTAATTCAAATGCCTTCCTGTTAAGGTCTAAGAATTTTGCGGGTACACATGCTGTGATTGCTTCCTGCCATGCTTCCGGCTTAATGTCCGTGAAGTAGTGAGAGAGCCGCCCAAGCAGTACGAGATTTACGGCCTTTGAGCTTCCGGCCTGTTCTGCGAGTTTGAGGCAGTCGAGAGCGTCAACTTTTGCGCCAGTATTCTTGATTTCGGCGAGCAGGTTTTCGGGGTAATTCATTGCGCCTGTGATTACGGGCATTGGGTCAACCTGCTGTGTCGAGGTAACGATTTGGCCTTCGGGTGAAAGATATTCGATCCATCTTGCGGCCTCTAAGAGTTCAAACGACACAATGAAGTCCGCCTGTCCCTTGTCGATTACGGGTGAATATACTTTGTCCCCGTAACGAACGTAAGTTACGACGCTTCCTCCGCGCTGACTCATTCCGTGAACCTCAGAGACTTTAACGTCATATCCCTGTGATGTGAGGAGATTCCCCAGAAGTTTGCTGGCTAATACGCTTCCTTGTCCGCCGACTCCGACAATCATAATATTTTTCGTTGTCATTCTGCTTTTCCTCCGCTGAGATGATTCGCTATTGCTGCGTTCACAATGCGTTCAACGTCTTCAAGTGTTACTGACGGCTGAAATATTTTCTTGAGGAATCCCAATATCGCCGGTAGCAATACCGCTGAAGCTAGAATTATTCCGAAACCGCCAATACCCCAATAAACTACGTGTTCCAGAGAATCAACCCGCGCTGTTAGAACTCGTATTTCATTTCTTACTTCACCTATTTCAGCTCGTATTTCATTCCGAAATTGTGCATTCTCTGCTTTAATTTCTCCTACAGCGTTATCAACATATGCTTTGATTTCAACCGTAGTTTTCTCAAGCAACATCTCCAAGCGATCCATACGAGCGTCAAATACATCTTTGCGGACGTAAATATCTCCTTGAGTTTCAGCCATAATTATTCATCTCCCCTTAACGCGCCGAACCTGCAACGCTGTTTACAGACCCCGCACCCAACGCACAATGTATCATCAACGTGTGCTTTTCCGCCCTTCATGGCCAGAGCCGGACACCCTATCTTCATGCACGCTTTGCACCCAATGCACAATGACGGCTCAACCCTAAGTGGCGGTTTGTGCTTGACGGTCTTCAAGAGCGCGCACGGTCTCCGTGAAATTATCACCGATGACTCATCAGCGGCTAGTTCCTCCTTCAGTGCTTCGGCGCATTCCTTAAGGTTATAGGGGTCAATGACTCTAACGCGGTTGAATCCCATTGCCCTGCATAAGCTCTCAAGGTCAATCTTTCCGGCTGGGTCTCCCTTAATGTTTAATCCTGTCGTGGGGTTCTGCTGATGTCCCGTCATGCCCGTAATCGAATTGTCTAGGATTATCACAACGCACTTGCTTTGATTGTAGGCGATGTTAGCGAGTCCCGTCATACCTGAGTGCATGAATGTTGAGTCGCCGATTACCGCAACAGCATTCTTCCCTCCGGCCTTGCTGAAACCGTGCAATGCGCTCACAGAAGCACCCATGCACAGCGTCATCTCCATTGCCGACAGCGGCGCAACAGCTCCGAGAGTGTAGCACCCAATATCGCCCAAGACCGTGCATTTCGCCTGATTTAGCGTGAAGAATAATCCCCTGTGAGGACACCCGGCACACATTACGGGGGGTCGCGGAGGAATCTTTACGGACTCTGAAAGTTTGCGGAATGTTTTTGCGGGAAGCCCTAACTTTTCGGAGATAATATTCTGGCTCAATTCGCCCAGACAGCCGAACAATGATTTTCCCTCGCAGTTAATCCCCAAAGCCCTGCAATGTTCCTCGATGAAGCCGTCTAATTCCTCAACGATTACGAGTCTTTTCACATGGCCGGAAAACTCACGGATTTTTTCATCAGGCATAGGCCAAATCATTCCGAGCTTTAACACGGGGTATTTGTCGCCTAATGCTTCTTTCACATACTGATATGATGTTGATGATGTGATTATACCGATTGATGAGTCGTTGCCGGAGTCTGTTCTGTTGATGTCTGAAGTCTCCGCGAAATTCTGCAAGCGTTTCATTCTCTCTTCAACAATGGGATGACGTTTGATAGCATTTCCCGGCATCATTACATATTTTGCGATATTCTTTTCGTAAGGCTTGGCGGGAATCTCTTTGCGTTCTCCAGTCTCAACTAACGATTGTGAATGCGCGACTCTCGTACACATTTTGACGATAACGGGCGAGTCAAATTCCTCTGAGATGTCATAAGCCCTTCGGAAAAATTCTAGTGCCTCCTGAGAGTCTGACGGCTCAAGCATGGGGAGTTTTGCCGCCCTCGCGTAATGCCGTGAGTCCTGTTCGTTCTGCGACGAATGCATACCCGCATCATCAGCGACACAGATAACCATTCCCGCGTTAATCCCAGTGTATGAGACCGTGAACAGAGGATCAGCGGCAACATTAAGACCAACATGTTTCATTCCGCAGAAAGATCTTTTTCCCGCCAAGCTCGCACCGAACGCAGCCTCCATTGCGACTTTCTCATTCGGTGCCCATTCGGAATATATAGCGTCAAATTTCGCGGCCTCTTCGGTTATTTCCGTGCTCGGAGTCCCCGGGTAACTTGATGCAAAACAGCAGCCAGCCTCATATAATCCTCTTGCAGCCGCCGTATTTCCCTGCATCAGCTTTTTCATGAAAATTTTGTCCCCCTTCTTAAATTGTGCTGAATTTTAACATTATACTTTGTTTTCTGAACCGCTCATTAATTAACGGAAAGTTCAAAAAAGATTCAAATCATTATTTCTTGCGATGAATGTTAGAATCTATAGCAATTCATAAAATTTTTTACAGGAGAATGATAATGCCGGGCAGGTTTGAATTTCTTGAAGAACAATTCCCGAAACTTTCAGAATACGGCCGGAGAGCTGAAGAATCTATAGCCTCTGACCCTAATATTTGCCTTCTGAATCTCGGAAGAATCGCGGAACATATAACAGATATTCTTTGCAGACGAAACAATATAACATCATCAGAAAAAATTGACGGACTAATTTCACGGGGGCTTATAACGGATGAAATTTCCAGAAAGATAAACGCCCTCACAGAAATTAAACATGAAGCCGCCGATGATGAATATGATTCTGAAATGGCTTGTTCAAGACTCATGGTTACGGCTGAAGAGTTATGCCAATGGTTTGTGAATGAAGGCGAAGAAGGGAGATTTAATTTTCTTGCTGACCTTTACCCGCCTGACAAGCCAGCTCCGATTTTGATGAATCTTTCTGTTCTTGGGAGAGAGGCTGAAGAGAATTTATCCTCAAACACACGCTACTGTTTCATATGCTTGGGCGACATCGGAGAAGCAGCAGTCGTGAGCCTCATAACAGGAAACTCAATAGACATACGCGAACGAGACCAGATAGACAGAATTGACGCGCTTGCTGAGAAACATATAATCCCCGAAGACATAAAGAAAATTCTTCACGATCTCAGAATGGCTAGGAACAAAGCACTTCATGAACGCTACAATGACGAATACA
Organism: Synergistaceae bacterium; assembly: GCA_017448375.1. GTDB lineage: Bacteria > Synergistota > Synergistia > Synergistales > Aminobacteriaceae > JAFUXM01. The sequence goes on from JAFSLR010000341.1 coordinate 10,298, forward strand.
CTTCCGAATCTGAAGGCAGAAGACTGCTTGATGACGCTCTTGTTTTGTGCGAATGGATGTTCAAATTGACAATGAAAGCCGGATATATCGTCAAGGCTTTAATCACCGGCGAAAATGAAGATGGATATTCTGCGGTAATGGGAAGGATTCCCGCGTTCATTCCAGCAAGTGAAATTCCTGACGGGCAGTCCTGCGTTAAAGGGAAAAAGTACGTCCTGAAAATCGCTGACGCTGAAAGTGAGCCTACAGTTTTAAGCCTGAGTGATGCTGAACGCGATTACAATATTTCAGTAGGAAGGCTTTACTCAAAATACAGGCCGGGACAGAAAGTTAAAGTCAAAATAAAAAGTGTAAGCAAAACTGAAGGTGCTATTGTCGAACTCAAAGACGGACTCGAAGCTAGAATACCCCCTTCAGAGCTTGGCCGGAAAATCTCACATTACGACAAAAATTCAAAACAGCGTATGGTGAGATATGATATTAAAGCAAAAGTTAAATGGTTCAGCCTCACTCAATATCCCCCTATGATACTTTCAGTGAGAGATGTTGAAGAAGAAAGAAGATTACGTGCTTCCCAAGCGTTTAATGATGAAGGAAACTCGGCCATGTCAGATATGGATTTCTACAGGCTTTGCAGGAATGCTCCTTACGAGAAAATTCTAGAGGCTCTAGACGGAGGAGCTAACCCAAGCTCAAAGAATACTAACGGTACAACCGCATTAATGACAGCCGCTGAGCATAACGGGAATGCAAGAGTCATAAGAGCATTAGTGGAGGCCGGAGCTGACGTGAACGCAAAAAACCGTAAGGGCAATACAGCTTTGATGTTCGCGGCCATGAGGAACACTCCCGAAGCCGTCAGAATATTGTATGAGGCCGGAGCTGATATTGACGCTGTGAACTCTGAGGGGAAAAAGGCAGCGGATTACGCCGTTAGCAACAGAAAATTGAACGGTACAGAGATTCTCAAGCACCTTAAAGGTGAGTCAGAATCATCACAGGAAACATTACAGACGGAAATCATAAATCCTGAAACTGAATCGCAATCAACAATCACCGAACATCAACCCGAAACCGAGAGTCCCGAAACTGAACCGTCAGCAACAATCACCGAACATCAACCCGAGTCCGAGAGTCTCGAAACCGAGTCGCAAGCAATAACATCTGAATATCAGCAAGAGTCCGAGAGTCCCGAAACTGAACCGTCAGCAGTAATCCCTGAAAATCAGAATGAAACCAACAACCCCAAATCCCAACAGGAGCAATCACCAATGAATGAGACAATATCACAGCCGGAAAGCACCGATGATGAGCCGGAAATCTACGAGTACCAAGAC
>JAFSLR010000342.1 GCA_017448375.1 Synergistaceae bacterium
GGAATGTAATTCTCCCTGAACACATGCAGACGTTAAGCGCAGGGAGTTTCAGAGGGAATATTTTTGTTGAAAGCATAGACTGCCCGTCCTCTTTAAGGTCAATAGGGGGAACGGCGTTTGAAGGCTGCAAAAATCTCCGCGCCGTTAATCTCTGTGAAGGACTCGAAGAGATAGGATTATGGGCGTTCCTAGACTGCGAAAATCTTTCGGCAATAACGCTTCCATCAACGCTGAAATCCATAGCAGCAAGGGCGTTTGAGAACTGCAAATCATTGACGGCTGTAAATATTCCTGAGTCTATGACGCTTCTTGACTGGAGGACGTTTTCAGGGACTGGAGTTATTTCGGTCGACATTCCCGGAAACATCGTGAAGTGTGCTTCAGCTTTCGAGAACTGCAAGAGTCTCCGCAATGTAACGTTTTCTGACGGTATCCGAACGATATGGGGAACTTTTGCGGGATGTACGAATCTTGAGACCGTTAAAATTCCTTCAAGCGTGAACCAGATTAGCCGCTCAGCTTTCACGGGTTGCGTTAATCTCCGTGATGTTTGGATATATTCTGACGAGACGGAACTCGATTATGTAAGCGATGTAACGAAGAGTAACCCCTATCTATTTTCCGACAGCCTTAACCTTACTATTCACGCTCACAGGGGGTCAAGCTCTCATGTTTACGCCTCACTTCACGACATAAAGTTTGAGGAGATTCCGCAGAGCGATGATGTTCGGAAAGACTGCGACATACCTACAATCAAACTTTCAGAGAGAGTATACACTGATGAAGAGCTGCTGAAGATGATTACCCCAAAGCCCAACGATGACAAATATCGCTACTGGCAGCAAATGCGTTACGCTCTGGGCTACGGGTTCACTGAGCTTGCGTATAAATGCCTTGAGGCTTACGAGTCGGCCGGAGATGATGACGACAAGATATGGGCATTATCGGCGCGTCGTTTCATGACTCAGGCTAAGGAGCACGGATATTACGCGGGAATGTCAGCAGCATTCTTTGAGGGACGGAAGGAACACCCTACAATGAAACCCGGAGATATTGTTGTTGAGATTAACGGAAAAACATTCAGGACTGAGGGAGAATTTGAGAAATTAGACAAGCCCTCAGAGACCGGGCAGAAAGTTTTTACAGTCTTGAGGGCTGATGATTCCGGCGTTCTCAGGAAGATTAATGTTACTGTGAGGAAGGGAAATCCACTTTGCGCGATGATGTGTATAATTCCGCTTACGTTCGAGGAGTTTTGAGACTCTCAGAATTTAACGTTAAGGTCGGGCATATTATTTTCTGTGAGTTTCTTGTTGACGGCTTCATAGTCAAGACCGTTGGTTATGCCGTTCATTATGATTAAGTCTCTGTCCCGCGAGGCACTAAGGGGGGCGCAGTTTCCGCTCTTAAGGAGAACTTGAGTCTCATCGAAGCTCAGAGCCATAGCCATAGCCATACGGAGAATGATATTCCGGCCTGGATTGCGCTCCCTCTTAAGGATTCTGTAAATCATGGCAGATGTTACGTCCGAGAGATCGGAAAGTCTTTCGACAGACATATCTTCTCTTCCCATAAACTCATTAAGGACATCAGAAATTGTAGGGAAGAGAATTTTTCTTTTCTGCATAACTTCCTTGACCTGTTCGGGGGTATATCCTTTCTCGAAATAATAGGCAGCCATTCTTGTTGGGGTCATGTCTTTTGTCTCGTCTAAAATATCAGACATTGATTGTCTTCCTCCTTTTGATGTTAAGTTATTATACCTTTTCTGTTTATCGACTCCATGTCAAATAAATCATGAGCCATGACCGTAAAATTACAATAAAATTCAAGCAAGGGAATGAAGATTAATGAACATAGGAGAGAAGTTTTACTGTTCGAGGTGCCTCGCAGAACTTCAAGACGAATGCGTTTGCACGAAATGCGGATATGATTCCCGCGCTCCAAGTGATGAGTCTGCGCTTGAGGAAGGTACGTTGCTTGACAGAATGCGCTTTCAGGTCGGGGCAGTAAGAAGAAAGCTGAAGGGCGGATATGTATACGGGGCTTTTGATTACATCAGCCAGAAACCTGTTTATATATTCGAGTACTTTCCGACTTGCGGCCTAAGAAGGGACATAGAGTCAGGAAGCTGCGTGATTGTCCCCAAGAGTCATAAATCAGAGTTTGAAGAGGGAATGAAGAAACTTTCCGCGAGACTCAGCCCTCATCATAAAGTTTTCAGCGAGAACAACACGCTCTACGTTTTCCGAAAATGAACGGACGGACTCGACAACTTAAGCTGAGCTTACAGCATACAAAGTGTTAGAATCACCGTCAAAAACAGGAGATATAAATTGCAGGACAACGAACCATTAGCCGCAAAAATGAGACCATTAACGCTAGATGACTTTGCAGGGCAGGAACACCTCATAGCCCCCGGGAAAATCCTCCGCAAAATCATCGACAGCGACAATATACCCTCAATGATATTCTGGGGTCCCCCGGGCGTGGGAAAAACTACCCTCGCAGGAATCATCGCCCGAAAAACTAACGCCGAGTTCATTACCTTTTCAGCCGTAACAGGAGGCATCAAGGAAATTCGCGAAGTCATGAAGCAAGCCGACATCAACCGAAACTTCAAGACACGCACAATTCTTTTTGTTGACGAAATTCACCGCTTCAACAAAGCTCAGCAGGACGCATTCCTTCCTTTTGTCGAACGCGGAAGCATTATCCTTATTGGCGCAACAACCGAAAATCCTTCCTTCGAGATTAACGGCGCACTTCTATCACGGTGCAAAGTCTTCGTCTTAAAGCCTCTTAGCGTTGAGGATATTACCGGGCTTTTGAGACGGGGACTCGCTGTCCTTAACGTTAAGGCTGATGATGACATTCTGAGAGTCATTTCTGAGTTCGCAAACGGCGACGCACGGTCGGCACTCTCACTTCTCGAAATGGCCGCAATAAATTCTGACAATGGGAAAATTACCGCCGACATCATAGAGCAATGCACATCACGGAAATCATTGCTTTACGACAAAAACGGAGAGGAACATTACAACCTAATATCAGCCCTCCACAAGTCAATGAGAAATTCTGACCCGGACGCTGCTGTTTACTGGCTCGCACGAATGCTTGAGGCCGGAGAAGACCCCCTATACATTGCACGGCGCGTTGTGAGATTTGCGTCTGAGGATGTCGGAC
>JAFSLR010000343.1 GCA_017448375.1 Synergistaceae bacterium
GAAAGAAGAATCTTCATCACTACCCCCAAGAATGCCCCGATAATTACGCTTGCAATGTTCATTAAGATTGGGAGTGTTACGCTGCTGAAATCGAATCCCGAACCCGAAGCCGTAAGCGCAACAGCAACTGATATAGCCGCACTGTAAGCGAGGAGTCCCACGACATCATCGAGAGCAACGACCTGCAATAAAGTGTTGACGAAATCGCCGTGTGCGCCTGTCTGACGTATAGTCATCATTGTTGAGGCCGGAGCGGTTGCCGAAGCCAGAGCCGCAATTACCGCTGAGAAAGCGAGATCCATACCGAGAACCCAATACGCCGCAACGAAAACGAAGACCGAAGCAACGCATGCTTCAAGGACAGTGATAACGAGGACTTTTGCGCCGTTACCTCGAAGGGCATTGAGGCGGAAGAACTGCCCCGTACTGAAAGCGATGAACGACAACGCAACATTAGGGAGGAACGCTGTACTTTCAGCGATTGAGTCGGGTACGAGATTAAGGCAGTAAGGGCCGATTAAGATACCCGTGATGATATAGGCTGTAACGTTTGGGAGTTTTAGGAGTTTTGTTACTCTTGTGAGCGCGAAACCGAACATGAGCATTAACGCTACAGTTATAACAGCGATACTTGCAGGGGAACCCTGATGGAGATATTCCACAAAATGGGCAAACAATTTTATTCTCTCCTTTCTTGTCTCTTGTTTGCACATGCCGCGAAAAAATTTCAACCCCTCAGCACATCGAGCACAAAGGGGTTAATCATTGCGAATATTCTAGCATTTTTTCACAAACTCATGAACTGCGTAAAAGTATTATTCATGAGAAATTTTATCCAGTATCAAAATACATATTGACACCCTGAATTTTAACGCTATAATGTTTGATGTAACGAACAAATGACGAAACGCAGTCAATACGAAAGACCTTACACCTGCAAGAAGGACTTTCACAGCGATAAATGACATTGATGAACCCTCGTTCTTGTTCGATCGTTAAATAGTTTTACCCCCCTCAAAGAAACACGGTCAGCCCAAGATTGGCGGCCTTGTTTTTTTTGTGGACTTATAATCCCCGCAACTTTCTCATGTAATACCCCAGCTTTGACCCTAAATATACTCTCAGAGAATGGCTTTCAGGCTCATTGATACAGAATTTCCAGCCGTCAGAAGAAAATACTCTCATCATTTCGGACATTGCATTTATGTTTGAGTCATTCATTGATACGGCGTTTCGGTCATTTCCGTATTTCATTCCGCATTCAGGGAGTGAACCCCAAAGGTCTGTGTCGTTGTACGGGTGAGGAGGAACAAAAGTTTTCACACCGTTCTCAAGTGCCTTGAACGACAAGCACATATCCTCGCCCGCCGTCTTGAATCTCTGGTATTTCTCCGTCCCATCAAACATAAAGCCTAAATATTCACGCCTAAGAAACCACGAATGACCCACAAAATCAACCCTCGCTGTTTTCGCGTAAGGTCTTCGCCAGCCCGTTCGCCAGCATTTTTTCGGGTAATTGTCCGGGTCTCTCACGATTATTCCGATTGTACCGTAAATACCGTCCTCTAACTGCGCGTTGAAGTGGCAGTTTTCGAGCCAGCGTTTTCCGGGTATTGTGTCGTCATCGAATATGCAGACGTATTCTGACGCGGCCTTCATTGCGTATCGGAATCTCTCCCAGACTCCTACGTTTGAAGGGCTCGTGAATGTTCCCGTGAACTGGGAAATTATTTCCGGCTTGAATCTTATCTCGTAATCCCCGTTAATACCGTCCTGAAACAAAAATATCTCTCGCGGTTTGAGAGTCTGATTCTTTACGGCCTCGATCTGTTCCGAAAGTGCTTCGGGCTTCTTGTACGCGCTGAGGACGACTGACACATCAAATCTCGTGCTCTCTGGGCTGAATATCCAGCAGTCGCGCTTTGTGTCATGGCCGTGAATGTCGGTTGACGGGACGAAATCTATGTAGCAGTTCTCAGGATTATTCCTGTAAAGTTCGGCTGTTATTGCTGCTGAAACTGCCCCGGCCGATATGACGAAGAGAATGTTTTTCACATGGCCTAAATCATTTATCACCCTCTCGATTAATCCGCCCATATTCGTACAGTCATCAGCAAAAAAATATTTCAGGACATTAAGACTCGCAAAGCCGTCATTCTTCTCCGTCTCATTCGTTATGATTACAGCGTCCCTTTTGATTTGCGGAAAATTTGACGTGAATATATTTTCAAACGTAACATTCTTCTTGTTCCTTATTCGCGAAATGTACCAGTAATAATTCTCACGGTTACAGCAAGCGCATGGAATACCGTAATATACATTCTCACCTTCAAGATTAAGTGCGTCCCTCAAAAAAGCAAACTCTGTGTCATTCATTAAGAGTCTTTCAGCGTCATCAAAACGAAGGAAAGCAAAATTTTCTCCACTTCTTATTTTTGACGTAAACTTTTCAATCTCGCTTGTGAGATAAATTTTTTCCTGCATTATATTGACTCCTTCCACAAAAAAATCACCCTGCCGAAATTATATTGACAGAGCGATTTTTGTCGAATACTTTTGTAACTAGAAAATTTTTTACGCGAATTATACAGACTCGACTCTAATCTTGATACATGGTCGATTTCAATGACAATATCGCCCAAGTATTTTTCCCTTTCCACTTGTGAGGCTTGGCCGTTGCGACAAACTCCCCTAAAA
>JAFSLR010000344.1 GCA_017448375.1 Synergistaceae bacterium
ATTCTTGACAGAGCCCCTGCTGAAGTCCTGAGAGAGTACATACTGCAGGTGATAGTGAAAGACCCGCCTGAAGTAATAAAAATCCCTGCGTGAAAAATTTTTTGAAGTGATGAGTTATCAGCGGTAAAAAGAAGCCGCTGATTTTTTTATCCTAGAAAGGAGCAGAAGCGATGAACGAGAAGTACAGGGTAATGCTGAACAGGTACGCGGATGTATGCGCAGTGGAAGGAACAGCGAAAGAAAAACATCTCGAAGACGCAGTGTTGAGCCTGAAAGGAGAATACCGCAGATTGGTACAGGAAGGAATTATGCTGAAGCAGAAATTACTGCGAGTGATGAGCGCAGAAGCGATAGCCCAGGCGTGCAGGGCATATGCGGAGAAATGCCGAGCGAATCAGAGGAGGCACTGCGGGAAATGAGGAAATTGTTATCTGCGGTAACGGGGATAGTGTTATGGCACAGCCCCGTATTTTATGAGCGCAAGAGGTTGAAGTTGTCGAAGCGTCTGCACTGGATATTCGACCGTGACTTCATAGAAGGGACTCTTGAGTGTGCAGTCAGGAGTCATTTAGCGAGGAGCTAAGGAGGAAGAAGCGATGACAGAAAAACAGGAACGCGAGTATGAAGTGCTTGATGAAATATTGAGCGATATATCAGCAGTGTACGAGAAACTGGAAGTACGTCGCGATGGAATCTCAGAGAGCATAGCGAATAAGTTAGACGGAGCAGCGAGCCGTATATATGACACAGAGCTTGCGATACGCGGCCGTCTGAACGAATTGAACGAGGACTACTGCGTGATGGACGGAAGATACGGTTCAAACGGCCGTTTGTACAGCCCGAAATTTGCGAGAATGGCAAAAACAGCGGGTATCAACTACGTAGCCCTTGAGCGAGTGAATTACCACGACAGAGAAGCCGCAATGAGGTACATACAGGACAACGGACTTGCGAGCCTGAACTATGAGGCAACCTGTGCGGCAGTCAGGGAATTTGAAGAGAAGCGCAACCGAGAGTACTGGGAAAAATATCACGCGGCAAGGGACTTAAATATACAAGCGTTGATGCTGAAAGTGCTATATGAGGAATTGGACGCGGTAATCGAGTACCTTCGCGCGAATGGGTATGCGGGCAAGGATTTTCCCTTAACGTGCGACGGAATAGAGGAGTATTACGCGGAAAGGCGCACAGCGTAAGAAAGAGTGAAGCGAGCCGGATGCGACATAGTCCGGCTCAAAAAAATACACAGGAGGAAAAACACAATGGCAATAACAATATTGGAAGCATTAGCGAACGAGAAACCGAGCGGAAGCAAAATCCGTGTACTGAACGAAACACTGAGACCGATATACCGCCTGATACAGAAGCACATGGCGGAAATCGAAGAGGCACAGTCGCGCGGGTACTCATGGAGACAGATAAACGAGGTATGCCGCCGCCTTTGGCAGGATGACCCCGAAGCGAAGAAAATCGTGTGGTGGAAAGACCCACACATGGTAGCGCAGTGCTACTACAAGGTGAAGCACGAAAAAATGCCGATACACGACACCCCCGCGGCACTCAAGAGAGCGTCAATCAGAAAGTACAGCGTGGAAGTAACAGAGGGATAAAGAGTAAAAACAGGCCGGAACGCAATAAAATCCGGCCTTTATGTTACAGAAAGGAGCAGGAAAAATGAACGACAGATTACGAAATCTGATAGAGAGGAACAGCGTCAATCCGATGGTTGAACTTCTGAAAGTGAAAGCGCACCTTAGCTTTGATGAAGAGAAATACGGCAATGATTACTGCGAGAGATACTGCCCGAACAAATACGCGGAATATGAGTGGGAATGCCCGGGCGGATGCAGAACATGGGACGAAGGGATGAGGGACGGCCAGCGGAAAGTATACGGAGCAGACATGCTGATAGAAACGGTACTGCGTGAAGGGTATCAGGTACTTGGAGTAAGCGGGCTTAATGAGCCGTCCAAAACCGAAGAGAGAGAATACGCAGATATATACTGGGACGAAGCTTATAACAGCGAGGAAGGAATCTGCGCCGGCTGTAAATTGTTCGGTAAGTCAGAATGCCTCGAAGATATATTTAGCACGAAATGTGTACGAAGCGGTGATGCGTTTGCAGTCGAAAGGATAACGGACGCGGTGAATGAGGTGTTAGTATGCAGTTTGTGAAAATGACGCATGAGCCGGAATTGCCGCCGATAATCGAGGACACAGACGCGCTGAGACATATAGCGGAGCTGAAGAAAGAGCTTGCGAGCAAGGGAATATCAGAAATGGAGTTATCGCTCCGTGCAAAAATCAATCCCCGTAACCTGAAACTGTATGTGAACAACAAGGCACTGCCGGGATTAACGGACTACAACAGAATAGCGCGTGTGTTAGGCTGGAAGATAGTGAAGTCGTACAAGAAAGGAGGTGAGGCTTAATGCCCGATTTCACTGAGAGTACTTTTGAATGCCACGAGAAAATACAGGACGGGAAAACGGTATATGTTATTGCCGCAGACGGCAAAGAAATAGCGACAGTAAACTCTCCTGAATATGCAAGGCTTATCGTGAAAGCTCCCCGCATGTTTTCAATGCTCAGTGGAATTTACTACAGCGGCGACAACCCTGACTACGATGAAAGCATTTACGAGCTGATAGTCAACGTAACCGAAAACAGAGAAGTTACCGAACAAGAACTTTTCGACAACGGATTTTATCACTAGCAGCACAGGCACAAGAAAGGAGGTGAGATTATCCCGTGAATTTTTCAACAGAAGTATGTAATCCCAGCGTAATGCGCGTACTAATGAATGCGGAAGCTCGCAAGAACTTAGCCGGAATGCTCGAAAGTATGTCGCAGAAGGGATTAACGATACAGGAAGCAGCCAAAAAGACAGGTATAAAGACAGCGAAATTCCACGAGTATGCGAACGGAGCAACAACCCCGACAGAGCGGACATACAACAGACTTGCGCGTTTTTTCGGCTGGAAGGAAGTAAATCAGACAAGATAAGCATTATGAACACAAAGAAAGGCGGAAAAAGTATGAACAAAATCAAAGAACCATGCCCGATATGCGGACAGTAAACAAAAGGGTTAAAAATCGAACCGTTCAACAAATAGCTTTTGCCCTGCCCGTTTTGTGGAAGTACGGAAACACAGCTATTCACCGTACCGGCAGAATGCGGTATAAACTTTTTAGCGGGGTGCTGTGAATGCGGAGCGCGAACCCGTGAATGCCTTGACTACAAGATGGCAATAGATTTGTGGAACAACCGCTGCAAAATATCAGATACAAGTTCTGAAAGCGAAAAACTTGCGGAAGAGTTAGCTGCTTGCCCTTACTGCGGAGAAAAACAATGATAACGTTCACAAAAGGCACATGGATACTGGACGTAAAGAACGGTTCAATCAAGCTCCAGAAAGACGG
>JAFSLR010000345.1 GCA_017448375.1 Synergistaceae bacterium
AAACAATGCGCGCGATTTTCGGGGCTGACATGATTACGGGCGGAAAAGTTTTCATGAAGGGCAAACGTATTCCGACAGGCTCATGGAACACATCAAAGGCTCTGAAAGCAGGTATAGGACTCATCCCGGAGGACAGAAAGACTCAGGGCTTCATGAAACTTTCAAGCAACACGCAGAATATTTCAATCTCAAGCCTTGAGGATTACGCAAACGCTTTCGGATTCCTGAGTGATGAAAAGAAACTCAAGAACGCTGAGCATTTCTTCAAGGAATTGGAGATTCACCCGCCGAAACCCGATTATCTTACTCTCAACATGTCAGGCGGTAATCAGCAGAAAGTGATTCTAGCGCGCTGGATGAGTACGAAAGTCGACATAATAATATTCGATGAGCCTACAAAGGGTGTCGATGTCGGAGCAAAAGCCGAAATTTACCGCCTAATGGAGGAAATGATACAGAACGGAAAAAGTATCATCGTTATATCATCAGAGCTTCCCGAAGTAATGGGACTGAGCGACCGTATTATTGTCATGGGCGAAGGAAAAGTAAACGCAGTACTCAAGCGCGGGGAATACGGAACAAGCGATCAGATGTTAAGCTACGCAATAGGAGGATAACAGGTGAAAAATTTTGTCAACAAGTACAAACGCGAGCTCGTAGTACTGCTTGCGACATTCGGAATGGGATTAATCTTCACGGTAATGAACCCCAACTTTATGCGGGTCAGCAATATCATAACGATACTTCAGCAGATGGTGTTGAACGGAGTATTAGCCGCAGGGATAATGTTTGCGATAATCACGGGCGGAATTGACCCTTCAATAGGCTGTACGTTCGCGATAACAGGAATCGTTACGGCTTCAATGGCGGTCAACGGCACGAATCCTTGGCTTGCGATTCTTGCGGGGCTTGCGGTCGGCGCGGTACTTGGGGCATTCAACGGATTCCTTGTTACGGGTCTGAAACTCCAGCCGTTTATCGCAACACTCGGTACAATGTCGCTTTATCGCGGAATTGCATACGTCATCACAGGAGGAATGCCCGTAACGGGAGTCCCTTCCGTTTACCGAAATATATTCAACGGCAGAATGATAGGTAACGTTCGCTGGTATATCCTCGTAATGATAATAATCTTCATCATCATTCACATAATGCTCTCACGGACAAGGACGGGCGATTACCTTTACGCAGTCGGCGACAACGAAGAGGCTGCAAAACTTTCGGGCGTTAATGTCGTGAAGGTGAAGTACGTTGCGTATATCGTCTGCGGAATGTGCTCGGCTGCTGCGGGGTTAATCATGCTCGCGAGTCTCGGAAGCGCAGAGTCAACAGCTGGACTCGGATATGAGACCAACGCAATCGCGGCGGCTGCTATCGGTGGTACACGCATGGCCGGCGGAAGGGGTACGGCATTCGGGACTTTTGTCGGGGCGTTAATGCTTGCGGTTCTGCGTGTCGGAATGGTCGTAATTAACGTTGACTCATTCTGGCAGTATGTCGTTACGGGTATCATAATTATTGTAGCGTCATATTTCGAGTTCATTCAGCAGGATATAGCGAACTTCCTCGCAAAGAGAAGAGCCGCGAAATAATTATAGTGTTAAGTGTGAAGTGATTAGTGGTTAGTGCGTGATGTGCGCCATCATTCACTAACCTTTTTTTTGACAACAGGAAGGTGAAATTTATGATAGTAGTAGCAGGAAGCATGAATTACGACATAATCCTAAAGGTTAAGAGAATGCCCCGTGAAGGTGAGACTATGACATGCGAGTCAGCGTCAACAGCAGCGGGCGGAAAAGGCGCGAATCAGGCTGTGCAGTCAGCAAAATTAGGCGTAAAAACTTTCATGATAGGCGCGGTCGGTAATGACAACATGGGAGAATATCTCCTCAGTGAGGCCGCAAAGTACGGTCTCGATGTCTCGCACGTCAAAAAGTCTTCAGTGTCGAGCGGTATGGGCTGTATTCACGCATTGGAGGACGGGAGAGTCTTTGCGACAATAAATCGCGGGGCTAATTACGACATTACAGCAGAGGACATAGAACGGGCTGATGATTTGTTCCGGCAATCAAAAATCTTAATCCTTCAGAATGAAATCCCCGATGAGATTAACATTCTGTCGGCAAAAAAAGCAAAGTCTTACGGCCTCAAAGTGTTATACAATGCTGCACCGTCATTCCCAGAACGCAGAGACGTTTTGCCCCTTGCGGATGTCGTAATCGTGAATGAAGTCGAAGCCTCCGAATATTTAGGCGTGAAAATCGTTAGTGTTGATGACGCTGTCCGTGAGGGACTCAAAGTTTCGGGCGAAATGCGCAACACTTGGGTAATCACTATGGGTTCGCAAGGCTCGGTGATATGTTCGGGCGGAAAATCGGAAATCGTCAGGCCGTATCATGTTGACGCAATAGAGACTACCGGCGCAGGAGACTCATACATCGGCGGACTAGGCTATGCGCTCATTAACGGTATGGACATCTTCACGGCCGCAAAGTTCGCGACAAAGTGCAGCGCGGTTACAGTCTGCGGAATCGGTGCTCAAAACTCAATGCCGACTCTAGCAAAAATTCACGAAATGTTCGGGGAGGATTAATCATGCTCAATATTGCCTATGTAGGATTCGGAGTAAGCGTAAGAGAATATCATATCCCCTACGTTGAACACAGGAACGATTGCAAGGTCAAATACGTATTCAGGCGTGAGGAAGATATAGCACAGTTCGCGGAATATGAGCCGTTCTACCCCGAAATAATTTTCACGACAGATTTTGACTCCGTCCTCAATGACCCCGATATTAATCTCGTTGTTGTGAGTGCGCCCGACAAGTTTCACGTTCCATACGCAAAGCAGATTCTCAATGCCGGAAAAAATGCCCTCATCGAAAAACCTTTTGCACCCACAGCTGACGAAGCCCGCGAAGTTTTCACACTCGCAAAAAGCAAAGGGCTAATCTGTATGCCGAATCAGAATCGAAGGTTTGACGCTGATTTTCTAGCGGTGAAGGAAGTATTAGCCTCCGGGAAACTCGGAAAACTCGTAAGGCTTGAGAGTCATTACGATTACTTCAAGACTAACGGCTGGTACGACCATCTCGGCACGCTCTACAATCTCGGAGTCCACACAACCGACCAGATAAT
>JAFSLR010000346.1 GCA_017448375.1 Synergistaceae bacterium
AAATTAATTTTCATCGAACGCCGCAAACAAATTCTCGCAAAAAGAAATCCATTCACAATTTCACTTTTCGTTCTGTTAAATATAAAGTATTACCCGACATTGCGAAACGCATTATCAGATATTTACGCCTCAATCAAACGAAGGGAGTAGCCGTCATGCTATAATCAACCACGAAATTCACACAAAAAACGGAGACTTCATACGTGATAAACTGTCCCATAAAGAAATCATTAACACGCTCATTACGCAACAAAACGATTCTCGAACGCGCAGGAATTACCGCAAGAGCCTACCTCACCCCCAAATCAGGACACACTCTCGCAATATTCCCCGACACGACTCAAGCCTCAGCATTCGCTCAGGACTTCAAGACCCTCAACCCCGGCGCAAACATCTTCCTCCTACCCGAAATGCCCCTATCACAGCAAACCGCAAGCATACGCGCCTTACTCCTCGAACGCGGTGAAATCCTCAGACGCTGGGCACACCTCGACGGCGTAATAGCTTCCTCCCCCGGCGCATTAATGGCTTCATGCCTCGTTGGGGTCTCAGCCCTCAAAGTTTCACGCTCGGAGAACTTCAGCCCCGAATCCCTCAGAGACTGGCTCATATCCTCCGGCTATACCCCTTCAAGCCTCGTATGGCTTCCCGGACAGTTCGCTCAAAGAGGATTCATTCTCGATGTCTACGATCCTGCTTACGCCATGCCGTTAAGGTTTGAGTTTCTTGATGATGAGATAGAACGAATCGGAGGCTTTCACCCCGACACACAGAAATCAAGCTCTCAGTTGATGAAACTCGATGAGATAATTCTGCACGCAATATCAGAATCAGAACGCTCAATGACTGACTCGCTTATGCCACCCGACACAATGATAACGCTTTACGAACCCTCAAAGACCGAGCAGCAGGCAGAGTCATTCATGTGGCTTTGGGGTGAAGTATTTGACCCCGTGAAGGCAGGTTATATTGTTGACGAATGGGACAAAATTTTCGTCAGGCTCGCTAAATTCCCAGTAATCAGAATCACTAATGACCCCGTAAAATCTGATGCAGAGTTCCCGACTGACTCACTTCCTGCTTTCAGGGGAAATTCTTACACGATTCTCAACACCTGCGATGAGCTTTCACGGAAAGGATTCAGCGTTGACGTTTTCACGAACAACCCAGTGTTCCAGAAATTGCCCTACACTATTCATGACGGGAATCTCTCAGCGGGATTTGTCGACAAGGAAGCAAAACGCCTCTTCATCTCTGAGCGCGAATTATCCGGCATTAACGCGGGAATTTCCATCACTCAGCGTCATACCCCTAACGACTGGAACGAAGGCGGGAAATTATCCCCCGGACAGCTCGTCATTCATGAGGATTACGGAACGGGGATTTTCAGAGGGATCGAGACCATTAATGACTCTGGAATGCCGCTTGACGTTCTTGTGATTGAGTTTGCTGACGACCAACGATTATTGATACCCGTAACGCAGTCAGCAAAACTCACAGGCATAAACGAACACGAGTCCGAGACATCGAAACTTGACAGCCTCAAGGGAAAATCATGGAAGAAGAATCTCCAGAAAACTCAGGAACGCGCACAGCAGGAAGCATTAACTCTCATGAATATTTTTGCCAAACGTGAGCTTGAACGCCGTCCGCCTTACGCTGAGAATGATAATGCTTATGACGAATTTGTGAGGGCTTTCACCTTCAACGAGACAGCAGACCAGCTTAAAGCGGTTGACGAAATCATGAAGGACTTGTCATCAAATTTCCCTATGGACAGACTTTTAGTCGGCGATGTTGGTTTCGGGAAAACGGAAGTTGCGTTAAGGGCGGCATTTCGTGTTGTCATGGCCGGATTTCAGGTTTGCGTTTTAGTGCCGACAACTATACTCGCCCAGCAGCATTACGCGGCTTTCCAGTCGAGATTATCGGGCTTCCCCGTGAACGTTGGACTCTTGTCGCGTTTCATAACCCCCAAACAGGCGCGTGAAGTCCTCAAGTCAACCGAAGAAGGAAAGGTTGATATTCTCATCGGCACTCACAAATTATTGCAGAAGGGCGTAAAGTTCCGTGATTTAGGGCTGCTTATTATTGATGAGGAACACAGATTCGGCGTAATGCACAAGGAGAGTCTCAAACTTACTTACGGAAAAACGGACGTATTGAGCCTCTCAGCGACTCCGATTCCGCGTACATTAGAGATGGCTTTGCGTGGCCTGCGCAGTATCTCGGTGCTTTCGACTCCCCCTGAAGACAGATTACCCATAACGACATACACGGGTCAGTTCAGCGCGGGAACGATTCGGCGTGCGATAACCTACGAGCTTAACCGGGGGGGACAAGTGTACTTCCTTTCGGGCAAAATTTCGCGAATGGACGAATACATGAAAATGCTGACGGCGTTTTTCCCTGACGCAGTGATAAAGACGGCTCACGGCCAGATGAACGAGAAGGAATTAGAGTCAACAATGCTTGAGTTCTACGACGGGAAAATAGATATTCTTGTCGCAACAACTATCATTGAGAGCGGACTTGATGTCGGGCGGGCGAATACTATCATCATCGACAACGCCGAAGAGTTAGGGCTCGCCCAAATGTACCAGTTACGCGGGAGAGTCGGCAGAAGGGGCGAAAAGGCATTTGCATACTTCTTTTACCCCGAAAAATCGAAGCTCAATCAAGACACTTTAGACCGTCTCGAAGCAATATCGACAATGACGGAGTTAGGCTCAGGGTATGAGATTGCACGGCGTGATCTGGACATTCGCGGGGGAGGCGAGGCCGGCGGAACAGTTCAGCACGGTACGACCCGTAACAGCTCATACAACATTTTCTACAAACTCTTAGAGGAAGAACTCGACAAACTCAGGGGCAAGAAAGAACCCGATAAGCCCGAAATAAATTCCGACAGGGGCGGCGGATTCATTCCCGAAAATTACATACCGCAGGACGATGTGAGGATTACGCTTTATCGAAGACTCATTAACGCAATCGGACTTGATGAGATTGACGCATTATGTGATGAGATGTCCGACAGGTTCGGGAAGATTCCGGCTGAAGTGAAATATCTTGCGGGCTTGACGGCTGTACGGAATTTCGGAGGGCGTTACGGAGTTCACGATGTAACAGTCAGGAAAGGAACTGTAACGGTGAAATATTCCGGCGGTGAAATTCCCGAACGTGTGAGAAAATATTTCAAGTCATTAGGCCGTAACGTAAAATACACATTGGAGGCGTAAACATGTTTATGTTCATCTGCGGGCCTCATGCGAGCGGTAAGACCAGCATACTGCGTGCGCTTGAGCGTGATAATGTCATAACGGGGTGCGGTTACGAAATCGGGAAAGAGATTTTCTACAGGGACAAAGGTATTCCCGACAAAAGAGACGAGGCTTTCGAGGTTGAATTGACGAAAATGGAGCTTGAAAGGGATATTTATTTTGCGAATCTTCCGGGCGTTTCTGCGTCTGAAACCTGGCATCCCGGAAATCTCGCTTATGTCGCAGTCCGTAACCCGAAAAGTTTCTCGCGGCTTGCGGCTCTCATGAGGACATCACCGTTAATCAATACAGCTTGGGGGATAAGGCTTCTCACGACACCCGAACAAATGCACGAACGCACAAAGACTTTCAGCGACAACAGGGAATGGGCTGTAGACTTTCATTCGAGGGTTGGCGACAAGATAGAGGAATGCATTGACGCTTTGGGGCTTTCGGCAAGGACTGTAACGCTTGATACATCGGGCGGACTTGAATACGTTGTTGAAAGAGTGAAGGATATTATATTGTCGAAAATTATTTGAGGGAGAATCGCGCGGGAATCCTCCCTCATTCTGTACGGTTATTGCATTATGGCTTTCATTGCGATGTCAGCAGCTTCACCCTTAGTGATGTTTCCT
>JAFSLR010000347.1 GCA_017448375.1 Synergistaceae bacterium
AAAAATTTACTCCGTAAAAATCGGAGAAGAAGAACTCGTGTTCAGGACAGGACACGTTGCAAAACAGGCGAACGGAGCAGTAATAGCCTCTCACGGCGAAACAGTCATGCTCTCTACCGCCTGCATGTCAGACACTGCAAGAACAGGTATTGACTTTTTCCCGCTCGTTGTCGACTACGAAGAAAGATATTATTCAGCAGGGAAAATTCCAGGAGGCTTCATTAAGCGCGAAGGCAAGCCAGCAGATTCAGCAATATTGGGTTCGAGAGTCGCGGACAGGGCTATACGTTCACTTTTTTCGGACGATATGCGGAACGAAGTACAGATAGTCAACACAGTACTTGCGATGGATCAAGTTTACCCACCCAACATTCTCGGAATCAACGCAGCAAGCGCAGCCCTCTCAATTTCTGGAATCCCTTGGGGCGGCCCCGTAGGTGCTGTGAGAATCGGTCTCATAGG
Organism: Synergistaceae bacterium; assembly: GCA_017448375.1. Taxonomy (GTDB): domain Bacteria; phylum Synergistota; class Synergistia; order Synergistales; family Aminobacteriaceae; genus JAFUXM01. The sequence goes on from JAFSLR010000347.1 coordinate 463, forward strand.
CGGCAATCTCGTTGTCAATCCCACCGAAAAGCAAATGATGAACTCAATGCTTAATCTCGTTGTCGCTGGTCATGATGACGGCATCACAATGGTAGAGTCAGGATCGTATGAAGTCTCAGAAGAATTGCTTGTTGACGCTCTCGAATTAGCTCACAATGAGATAAAGAAGATAATAGCTCTCTTCCGCCAGATGAAAGAAGAAGTAGGTAAGCCTCAGCTCGAAATAGAATTACCCGAAAAATTACCCGAAATAGAAAACTGGATACGCGAAAATTTAGACGGCGAAATCGATTCAGCAGTGAGAATCCATGAGAAAAAACCCAGAGAAAAGAAATTAAACGCGGTAAAAGAATCGGCAAAAGAACATTTCAGCGAAGAAATTAAAGAAGATACGTCAAAAGAAGAATACATTAACGCATTCGTAGACAGCAGAGTCAAAGACATAATGCGCTCAATCATCATCAATGAACATATACGTGTTGACGGCAGGAAAATGGACCAGATTCGCCCGATTACATGTGAGATTGACATTCTCCCCAAAGTTCACGGCTCTGCACTCTTCACGCGCGGTGAGACTCAGTCATTAGCGACAACAACTCTCGGAATGATTGGTGAGGACGACCAGATTCAAGACGGTATAAAACTCAATGAACCCGCAAAAAGATTCCTCCTTCATTACAACTTTCCTCCGTATTCTGTCGGCGAAGTAAGAGCCATAAGAGGCCCGGGAAGACGCGAAATAGGTCATGGCGCATTAGCCGAAAGAGCTTTACTCCCCGTCATACCGTCCGAAGAAGAGTTCCCATACGTTATCCGAATCGTTTCCGACATCTTAGAGTCCAACGGCTCAAGTTCTCAGGCTTCAATCTGCGGCGGCTCGCTCTCAATGATGCACGCAGGTGTCCCCATAAGGTGTCATGTTGCAGGAATCGCAATGGGCCTCATCAAAGAAGGCGATAAAGTTCAAATCCTCACTGACATTCAGGGATTAGAGGACCATTACGGAGATATGGACTTCAAGGTAGCCGGTACACGCGCAGGTGTTACAGCCCTCCAAATGGACAACAAAGCCGGAGGTATCACACGCGAGATTCTCGAAAAAGCCCTAAGTCAGGCAAGACGCGCAAGATTCCAGATACTTGAGGAAATGGAAGCAGTTATCCCAGTCCCGAACAAAATTTCACCCAACGCACCGCGCATAATTTCATTCGAGATTGACCCCGACAAGATTCGCGAAGTCATCGGAGTCGGCGGTAAAGTCGTCCGCAGTATCACTCAGCGCACAGGCGTTAAGATGAACATTGAGGACGATGGAATAATCACGATCTCAGGGCCCACTATGGCTCAGGTCGAGGACGCTCACGCAATAGTCATGGCCTTAACCCGCGAACTTGCCCCCGGTGAAGTCTATTACGGGACTGTTACGAGAATGGTGAATTTCGGCGTTTTCGTTGAATGCTTGCCGGGAAAAGAAGGTCTGCTTCACATCAGCGAGGTAAGCACAGCAAGAGTCCCAAGAGTTGAAGACATCTTCAAGCCGGGCGATAGAGTTCTCGTCATGGTCAAGGAGATTGACGAACAGGGACGCGCTAACTTAACGAGACGCAGAATAATGGCCGATGAAAACAAAATAAGGTCAGCCGGACTCGCTTACGCACTCCCAGATGAACGTGAACGCGATAACCTGATTATGACCCTCTCTTCACGTGAAAGAGGTTACGGCAGCTTCTCAATGCGCGACAGAATGGGCGGTATTTCCTCAGCCGCAAAAGCTACAAAATATCTTGAGCGCGGATACTCCTCAAACCGTGCCACAAGGAATGATTTTGACCGCGAAGCAAGAGGAAGGCGCGACCGTAGGAGGGACTATTAATGCCTGACGAAATCACCGTTAAGATTAAGCGTGAGGCTAACACAATAGCTATTCCACAGTACGCGACTCCAGGCTCATCGGGCGTTGACTTGTGCTCTATGAAATACTGCATGATTAAGCCGGGCGAAATGGCGTTAATCTCAACAGGTATATACCTCGAAATCCCTGAAGGCTACGAAGGCCAGATACGTCCCCGAAGTGGCCTCGCAATGAACAGCCGCATAATTATCCCTAACAGCCCGGGAACTATCGACTCGGATTATCGCGGAGAGATTCGGGTTCTGCTCCTCAATATGGGGGAAGACCCCTTCACTTTGAGATTCGGAGACAGAATCGCTCAGCTCGTGTTTGTGCCCGTTGCAAGGGCGAAATTCGAGGAAGTCAAAGAATTATCACAGACAAAACGTGGTTCAGGCGGTTTCGGGAGTACTGGAACGAGATAAATTTTTCCCAGACTTGAACAATCGATAAAAAATCCCCCTGCCTTTAATGACAAGGGGATTAATTTTTTGACGCTAATATCTTTCTTCCGACTCTTTCTGCATTTTACGGAGACGGCTTGAATATTCGCTTGCATGTGAATACCCTGCTCCGGCAAAATACAGC
>JAFSLR010000348.1 GCA_017448375.1 Synergistaceae bacterium
CTCAGCGAGAATTTTCTCGGTCTGAGTCCGGGCTTGTTCTTCCATATCTTTGGAGGCTTTGCGTGCCTGAATGAGTGCGTCCTTTATTGCGTCAGTCATGGCCTCCTGCTTTTTGACGAACGCTTCAAGCTCCTGTATCCTTGCGTCCTTTTCGTCAAGCTGTGTAACATAGGCTTCGAGGTCATCGGCGACCTGATTCAGGAAATCTTCAACTTCAGGGACGGAATATCCACCGAAACGCACTTTCTTGAAGATTTTGACTTCAACGTCTTTTGCTGTGAGTAAGTCGCTCATTCGTGAACCTCTCCTTCCGGCCATACCTCGAACATTTCAGTGCGCGGCGTAACAAGATACTGTGCGGGCTCAATGAATTTCAGCTCACCTTCGCGGGCAAATGCAAGTCCGCCCATGAAGGTAATGAAGTCTTTTCCGTCCTCGTCAAATTCGCGCTGGTTGAGGGTGTGAAGGTCTATGAGAATCATTGCGCCGTTGTTGAATGCGTTTCGGAGTTTCCGTTTGTCGCTGTCTGAGGCAACGCCGTTGAAGAGGATTAATTTCCCGCCGACATTGGGGTTTCCTGATGATGTGCGTGATGAATTGTCCTTGCGTGATTGAGGTTTCTTGCGCGGTTCGTCTTTGTAGTCGTCGTTGTCGTCGTAGTCGTCTTCGTCATTCTCGAAACCAAAGAATTTCATTAAGTTCAAGTTTAACAACCTCCCGTAAAATTATGTAGATATAGATACGGTAAATATACCATAAAAACAGCGATTAGTGATTAGGTTTACCCCGTCTGTCTCGTTTCACTCAATATCCCCATAAAAAAATCCCCCCGACTCTCATCGAGGGGAAAACGTCTTCTACTTCCTCAGCGCGTGATTCTGTGCAATCAAATCAATGAACACCAAATCTTCCGTGCCGATATTCTTCAGGGAATGAGACTCTCCCGCAACAGCTATCGTTACCGACTCAGGGCCTACAATATATTCGTTGCCTTCACCGTCAACAAACAGACCTTTACCCGCGAGGATAATATACGTGTCCTCGTTAGCGTCATGCTTATGGAGACCGATTGAGTCGCCCGGCTTTAGGGTCATGAGGCCGATTTCTTTTATTGCGTGGTTGATGTCGGCCTGCTCGCGCCTGAAAGCAAATTTCCCGTACAATGTCCCTTCACCTGTACCGCCGGCATGTTCTACGTTCTTGTCGAAGAGTTTATCGGCCGGGAAATACTGCGGAGTCGGATTCGCTTTTATGGCTTCAAGGTCTGCCGATCCGTTTTTGGCGATAATGTCGAGGAACACCAGCTCTTCGGAATTGATGTTTGCGAGTCCGTGCCACTGTCCAGGGCGTGCTATCGTCATGTCTCCCGGCCTCACTACATATGCGTTGCCGCTGCCGTCAGTGAATATCCCCGTCCCTGAGAGAATGAGATATGCGTCTTCGTTGTCGGCGTGTGAATGGAGGCCGATGAATGCGCCGTGCTTCAAGGTCATGAATCCGATCTCCGTGATTGCGTCCTCATCACGTGCGTTGTCCCGAATGAACGCAAATTCGCCGTGAAGAGTCCCTTTTCCGCCCGCTACGTTCTCTTTGTCGAGTTCGGTTAATTCCGAGACCGTCCAGCACTGCCCATGCTTTACGGGTTCGGCATAAGCGAATGAGGCCATGACCAATAGCAAAAGTGTTACCGCAAGAATTTGTTTCATGAATGATTCCTCCAGTGTGAAAATTTATGCGGGAATATTCTACAGCAATTACAGAAAATGAATCAGTGAGTCAATTCTCAGATTGTCGAAACATAATCGTTACCACAAAAATTTACTGCACAATTACATTCCGGCAATCCCGAAAATAAATCAGCGAGTCAATTCTCAGAATCCCGAAACATAACCGTTACCGCAAAAATTTTATAGGCGATTCATTCTGAAAATATACATTCTTTTACTGCTGACATTAAAATTATTATGTGTATCATATTTATAATTCCAAAAATTTTAAGGAGGCTTCTTCACGGTGAAAAAGTTTTCAGCTCTTTTCATTGCGTTGATTTTCGCTCTGTCTTTGGCGGGCGCATCTTTCGCTAAGGACACTCTTGTTGTTGCCGACCAGTACGACGCAACGACACTCGACCCAATCGGGCATAACGATTACCCGACATCACGCGCATGTTCGCACATCTACGACACGTTAATATTCCTCAACCCTGACGGAACATTAAGGCCGGGACTCGCTGAGAAATGGGAGTTCCTCTCAGATACCGCCTACAAAATGTACCTCCGAAAAGGCGTTAAGTTCCACAACGGAGACGAAATGACCGCAGAAGACGTGAAATTCTCCCTCGAACGCGCTAACACTCCCGCAGGGTCTCACATTCACACTTACTCGCAGGATTTGGATTATGTCGAAATCGTTGACCCCTACACGGTAATAATTCACCTCAAGAGAGTTAATTACCCGTTCTTCTCTTCACTCGTTCACAGCTGGGGCAACATCGTCTGCAAAAAAGCCGTTGAGGCTGCCGGAGATGATTACGGTATGCACCCCGTAGGCACAGGCCCCTTCAAGTTCAAGGAATGGGCAAAGGGTGATCATTATACGTTTGAGCGTTTTGATGATTACTGGGGCAACAAGGCAAAGTTCAAGACTCTCATCGTCCGCTCAATTCCCGAACCCACTAACCGTACTATTGAGCTTGAGACAGGAGCGGTTGATATTGCGTACCCCGTAACAACAATCGAACTCGGACGCATTCAGGACAACGACGAATTAGAGTTACAGCGCAAAGTCATTCCGTCAACAACTTACATGGGCTTCAACGTCCACAAAGCTCCGTTCGACAACGTGAAAGTACGTCAGGCAATCTTCGCTCTTCTTGACACCGTAAACATTCAGCGGGCAGTAATGAGGGGAGTTGGACAGACTCCGCGCAGCTTAATCCCCGCCGTAACAAAATACTCAATCAATGATGAGCTGCCTGTTCACGAGAGAAATGTTGAGCTTGCCAAAAAACTTTTCGCTGAGGCTGGAGTCGACCCCACAACGCTGAAGTTCATTATCCGTTCAAACGAGCGCAAAGAACGTATTGACATGGCCACAATCATTCAGGCTCAGTTAGCCGAAGCCGGAATCACAACCGAAATCGTACAGCAGGAATGGGGCGCGTACCTCAATGTCCTTCAGCAGAAACAGCATGACGTATTCTTGCTGGGCTGGGGACTCTCAGTGCCCGATCCTGATTACGCGGTCGCAGGACTCCTTGAGACAAACGCAGGAACTAACTACACAACGTTTTCTGATCCGAAACTCGATGAGATGTTAGCGAAGGGAAGAAGCCTTCCTGACGGCGAGGAACGCGCGAAAGTTTACCGTGATATGCAGATTTACATCAATGACCAGCTCCCGATGATTTACCTGCACAATGACGAGGCTATAGCAGGAGTCCGCAAAATCGTGAAGGGATTCGAGGTTGACCCGTTCGAGGTTCACTCATTCAGGAATGTTTATTTTGAGGAGTAATTCAGAGTCCCGGAAATCGTAACGCAATCCATGACGGCAGGAACATCATCACAACACCTGCCGTTAATTTTTATCATAAGGAAGTGAAAATCTCACATGCTCAAATACATATTCCGCCGTATCATTATGTTAATCCCCGTGTTATTGGGCGTAGCGTTCTGCGTTTTCA
>JAFSLR010000349.1 GCA_017448375.1 Synergistaceae bacterium
ATCTCAGCGGGGATTCTTTCTGCTGAAATTGAATCGAGACTCCCGCCCCTGTTCACGTATTCGCGGATTATCCCGGAGATTCTTGCGTGGGCGTACTGGACGTAATACACGGGATTTTCGTTGCCCTGCTTTGTCGCCAAGTCCAAATCAAAATCAAGCTGTGAGTCGCTCCGTCTCATCAGGAAGAAGAATCTTGCTGCATCGACTCCGGCCTCGTCAAGAACTTCACGCAATGTGATAAATTCTCCGGCTCTTGTTGACATGGTTACGATTTCGCCGTCTCTCAGGAGATTAACGAGCTGTATCAAAAGCACAATAAAGTCATCAGGATTTTTCCCCATTGCCTTAACTGCTGCTTTCATTCTCGCAATATAACCGTGATGATCCGCTCCCCAGACATCAATAACCCGTTCAAATCCCCGTGTGATGAATTTGTCCCTGTGATACGCAATGTCGGAAGCGTAATATGTCGGTATACCGTTCGCGCGGATTAAGACTCTGTCTTTGTCGTCGCCGATTGTTGACTCGGTCTTGAACCACAACGCCCCGTCCTGTTCGTAAGCATAGCCGTTGGATTTAAGCTCATTCATTGCTGACTTGACGAGCCCGTTTTCGTGCAAATAACCTTCAGGGAAAAAGTTATCGAAACTCACGCGGAATAACTCCAAATCATCGCGAATCCCGGCCATGATCTTATCAGCTGTGTACTTCTTGAAGTAGTCGAGGCTCTCATCAAGCGGCATTCCCAGAAATTTATCGCCCTCAAGGTTTATGATTTCCCGCGCAATGTCGTAAAGGTACGCGCCCTTGTAGCCGTTTTCGGGGAATGGAATATTTTTTCCGAGAATCTCAAAGTATCTTGCCTGAGTCGATTTTCCCAAGTTCGTAATCTGAAGGCCGGAGTCGTTCAAGTAATACACCCTCTGAACGTCCCAGCCCGTAAACGAAAGAATCCTCGCGACACTATCACCAACAGCCGCCCCCCGTCCATGCCCGATATGTAACGGCCCTGTAGGATTCGCGCTCACAAATTCAACCTGCACCCGCCTGTTACCGCCGAGATTGACTCCGCCGTAAGACTCTCCCTGCCTCAGAATGTCCGCAACAGCTTCAGCGTAGAATTTCCCGGACAGAAACACATTCAGGAATCCCGGCCCGGCGATTTCAGTTTTTGAGATTACGTCAGACTTCAGGCCGTCAGAGATTCTCTGCGCTATATCGCGGGGGTTAGCCTTGAGAGTCTTTGCGAGCCTCATTGCAACGCTTGCAGCCCTGTCTCCGTGTCCTTCGTGCTTGGGACGCTCAAATTCCGCCGTAACATTATCGACTCCGAGTCCCTTCACTGCGTCATTGAGTGCCTCATTAAGTTTCAATACTGCTGAGTTTTCACCTGTCATAAATTCGCCCTCTATCTTATCGGTATATGTTTCGATGAGAATATTCGCCAATTTTCCAGACAACGCCGGAGAAGATTCATATTCCCAGCTGTTACGCTCGTCATGTTGAGCTCAAATCTCGATTCCGCCTCCAAACGATGACGCTTATTCTGGTACTTGTCGCTGTAATTAATCTTGTCGGGATTCTTTCCTGTTTTCCCGGAAACAAGAGCTTCTGTTGCGTTTTTCGGAAATGAAAGCGTTATATTCTGGTCAATTATAAACGGGAATTTTATTTCCACAGGAGGCTCATATGTTCCGAGCCTGCGGACAAACTGAGGCTCAAAGAACGGCAATATCGCAAGAATCCCCCGTCCTGTTCCGCCTATACCCGGTTTGTTCTCAAGCGTAAATGAAACTTCAGGGACTCCCTTAACCTTTCTGTACTTCACATCTTTATAGTTAGTGAGACCGGGAAATAATGACAATACTGCTCCCCTTGCTGTGCCTTCAGAGGGATTATTGCCGAGAAGGAAATCCCCCCATGCCCCGCGAAGTATCAGCCTTATTTTTCCGCTCATTGATCCGAAATCAGAGAGGCTCAAATCCATAACGGCACTCAATCTGTTTTCGCTTGATTTTGAAGACGGTATACGGCGTGGAGCTAAAGTGCCTTTGTCGTTAAGGGTGAAAATTTTTGTTCCTCCGATAAGTTCCGGGCTGTTCATGTCGTGGAACGTTACTCCGCGTATCTCCTGAACATCAAGAACTGGCTCTCCGAAAATGGCCGGACATATTGGGGTTCTCTCGTCGGGGTCAAAAGGAATTTTCCACGCCAAAGAAGCGTTTACTTTCTGCGAAGTAAGCCATGATTTTGCGAGCAATAATTTCTCACGTTTCGTCCATTCACCCGAAGACGGAATTTTACGGGGAGTTCCTTCCGCTAGAGTTATTTCGGGCTGAGACATGAGCCATTCCATTAACCTTACTGTGCCGGTGTCATTCGAGCGTTTGAAACCCGAAACTGCGTCCGCCGGAGCTGGAATGTTTGCGGCATTCTCAATATCTTTCATCATACCTTGAAGGTTAGAATTTCCCTGCCTCGTACTGAATGCGACTCCTGCCCGCTGTAATCTCGCAATCTCTGATGAGTCGTTATAGGGGTCAACGTTTACGCGCCTCCAAGTGTATACGGTCTCAGTCCCCAAATCATCGGTCTGCGGGCTTAAAGGTGCAGGGAATGCCCTGTAAGACAATTTCTGCGGTGAATGAATCTCCGTAACAGACTCCCAAACTCGCAAATCTTCCTGAAACCACGACAATCCCTCAACGCCAAGCATATCCGGCAAAGTTTCGCGCCACGAAATCACGAGGATAAACGTATCAGGAAGACCCATGAATCTCACCTGAGTTATTCCGGCTGTAATGTCTTCTTCGGGTTCGATCTTGCTGATTTTCGCAAGGCTTCTTGAATCGTAGACGCTAGCCTCTATAATCTCGGTGCTTCCTTTTGCGGGTGTCGGAATGTTCCAGTTGAGCCACTTCCCCGAAAGACCACGACGGCCCAGTATCACATAAAGCCTCGTAACATCAATCCCGCCTGACTCCGAACGTGTATACTTGACTTTCTTCTGCCAGATTATTCCGTGTGATTCGGGATATGTCGTGAAGTCGGGGTTCATCTGCTTCATTCGCTGAAGGTTATAGTCTTTCGTGTCGTCTGTGTCAATGAATACGCCCGTTCCAGTGTAATTCGGGAGGACTTTCGCGCCCATGTTCATATCATCTATATCGGGCATACGGATTTTAGAGCGGTCTATGAGGCTTCCTGCGTATGACGGTGAAGAAAGTATCAGGACGGCGATAATCATCATCAAAATCTTGCGCATGATTACAGCCCCTTTCCGCAGCAGTGCTTATACTTTTTGCCTGAACCGCAAGGGCACGGATCATTTCGTCCGACTTTTACGGCTTTCTTGACCGGCTCTCTGACTCCGTCCCCTGAGCCTGCACCTGACATCTGAAACTCTTTCTTCTCCATCGTCATTCTGCGCTCTCGTTTTGCCTCGCTCATTATTCGGACTCTGAATATCTGCCCCGTGAATGTATCCTTTACCCTGTTCATCATTTCGGTGAAAAGATTGTAGGACTCGAACTGGTACTCGATTAACGGGTCTTTCTGGCCTATTGCACGGAGTCCGATTCCCCTGCGTAACTCGTCCATTCCCGTTAAGTGTTCGCGCCAAGCAGAGTCGAGAGTCTCAAGGAGAATATACCGTATGATTGAGCCAGCAATATTCGCGCCTTCCTGATTCGCGTTAAGCTCGGCGATTTTCGAGTCGTAACGGGATTTAATGCCGTCAAG
>JAFSLR010000350.1 GCA_017448375.1 Synergistaceae bacterium
GTCTTGCAGGGAAATGCGGAACTGGAATTTGAGTCGGGCATTCTCGGTATGATTTCTGGGGACTGGGTGATTATTCCGGCTCACGTGAAACACAGAGTCAGCTACACTTCAGAGAATCCGCCGTGTGTATGGCTTGCGTTTTTCGGGAATGATTGAGGCAAAAAAAGTTCCCCTGCCGTAATGACAGGGGATTTTCTTTTTACTGAGCTTCCGTGAACTTCCTGCGCTCTTTAATCCTTGCTGCTTTCCCGCTGAGTTTCCGCAGGTAATACAGCTTAGCTCTTCTGACTTTACCTTTACGCTGAACTTCCACGTGATCGATTGACGGGCAATGCACCGGGAAAATTCTCTCGACACCAACGCCGTTTGAGATTTTCCTGACGGTGAATGTCTCATCAAGTCCTCCGTGCTGCTTTGCGATAACGATTCCCTCAAAGACCTGTATACGTTCGCGCGTACCTTCTTTGATTTTTACGTGTACCCTGAGAGTGTCGCCCGGCCTGAAATCCGGCAGAGGCTCAGCTCTGTAGTACTTCTTCTGCACTAAATCTACTGCGTTCAACTTTATTTTTCCTCCCGTATTCAACGCTTACCCAACAGCCTGTCTAACGCTATACCGATTTCAACGCTCATCGGAATCTCTTCACATTTGCCGAAAAGATACCCCGTCAGCCCGTCAACGCCCTCAAGCATTCTCTCATTCTGTGCAAACACGAACAGTATATTTCCGTCATGCTCAAGGCAAATTCTTTTTGCTTCGAGGCTGTGCAGTGCGTTAATTTTTGCTGAGGCTGTAATTTTCACCGTCAATACATTTTCACCGATAACGCCTGTTAATTTCTTCATGCCCCCGATGATTTTCGCTTCGGGGTATTTCTCCTTCATGGCCTCACGGAGTTCATGATTTCCGGCGATTATGTACGGCCTTCCAGCGTCATAAGCCCTGCAAGTTTCAGCGAGTCCCGCAAGGTTGACGTTCTCATTCTCCGCGATTACTGCAACATTAACGCCCTTCAAGTACTCCCTGACCGATGCCCGCGAGACTAAATCCGGTCTTCTCGTCAATGTCCGTCTCACTGCCTCGCGCCGTCTCCACCGTGAAATCTCTTGCGCGTTTCCCCCTGTCAGAACTTCGGGGACTTTCACGCCTTCCCACATGGCCGGACGGGTGTAATTCGGGTTATCGAGCATTCCGCGATAGAATGAGTCCTCAATTACTGCCTTGCTTTTTCCGACTGCACCGGGAACTAGCCGCGACATTGCGTCAACTATCAGCATTGCGGGAATTTCTCCGCCCGTCAGAACGCAGTCTCCTATTGACACTTCCATATCAACATATTTCTGCGTGAAACGTTCGTCAATCCCCTCGTAATGCCCGCATATTATCGCAACATTTTCCTGAAGTGCTAGCGTTTCGATAATTTCCTGGCTGATTAACGCCCCTTGCGGTGATGGGTAAACTACATAAGGTTTCGCGCCTGATTCTTTTGTTACGGAGTCTAACGCTTCTTTTAACTGCGGAGCTGCTAAGACCATTCCGCCCGAACCGAACGCATAATCATCTATCTGCCTGTAATTACCCTTCCCGAAATCCCGAAGGTTAACCAGCCTTACGCCGACAAGCCCACCTGTTACAGCACGCCCCGGAATACTTGTACGCAAAAACTCCGCGAATAATTCCGGGAATGCCGTAAATATGCTTACGTTAATGGCTAATCCTCGATGATGTCAACATCAACCCTCTCTCCGGCCTTGACTGCTGCCGCTTTGGCCAACAGCCGGATAGCGTTGATCGTTGCTCCTCTCTTACCGATTACTCGCCCCACGTCCTCATGGGCAACCCGTATCAGGATTTTGCTTCCGCCATCTTCCTCACCGTTCTCAACTTCAACAGAGTCAGGCTGAGTAACAAGATGTTTGACGATAAACTCTACAAGCTCTTTGTAATTGACCATTAAAGTGGCACCTCCTGTTTTATTCGCGGTCTACGATGTAATTTGATGCTTCTGATTAAAGAAAGCGTAATGCTTATGCTTCCTTTGCCTTGAACTTCTCCCAGATTCCCTGCTTCCTTAAAAGCCCGCGCGCCGTGTCTGAAGGCAATGCACCGTTCTTCAGCCAGTAAAGAGCACGCTCCTCGTTAATATTCACTGTTGCCGGATCAGTCATCGGATTATATGTACCAATAAGCTCAATGAATTTTCCGTCTCTCGGTGAACGCTCATCTGCTACAACAAGCCTGTAAAAAGGAGCTTTCTTCCTTCCCTGACGCGACAAACGAATCTTTACCGCCATTCTTGTTTTCGCACCTCCTATAGTTTTACGCTGTACTATTTTCCGAAACCGAATAACGATTTCAGCCTTCTGCTTCCCCCTGAGCCGGTGAAGGACTTAAACATCTTCTTCATCTGTTCATACTGGGCAAGCAGCTGGTTTACACTCTGGACTGAAGTCCCCGATCCCTGTGCAATTCTCCGCCGTCTTGAGCCTTTTATTATTCTTGGGTTGCGTCTCTCTTCGCGGGTCATTGACTGGATTATAGCCTTGCTGCGCTTTAATGCACTTGCGTCAGCGTCTTCAGCCCTGAAACCTTTAATCTTATCCATCCCGGGAATCATGCCCATAATTTTCTCAAGAGGCCCCATCTTTTCGAGAGCCTCAAACTGTTTGAGAAGCATATCAAGGTCGAATGTTTTTGCGATTTTTCCGGGGGATTTGATTTCCGTATCTGCGATTCCTGCTGCCTTAACTTTTTCCGCCAGCCCTTGAATGTCGCCCATTCCCATAATGCGCCCGGCCATTCTCTGAGGGCTGAACACCTCTAGAGCGTCCGTGTTCTCTCCGACTCCTGCGAACTTCACGGGGATTCCTGTTACGGCTCTGATTGAGAGCGCACTTCCTCCGCGTGCGTCGCCGTCAAGTTTCGTGAGAATGAGTCCCGTTAAGCTCAGAAGCTCGTGGAATGCCTTTGCGGAATTTACCGCTTCTTGTCCCGCCATTGAGTCGACAACGAGAATCTTCTCATGCGGCGGCAGAACTTCAGCAATGCTCTTAAGCTCGCTCATCAGTTCATCGTCAATGTGAAGTCTTCCGGCCGTGTCGAGAATTATTACGTCATTCATGTGGCCTTCAGCGTATTTCACAGCACCGCGAACTACAGCGAGAACGTCAGAATCTCCGGGTTTCTCCGGGCCGAAAAACGAAACCTTTGCACCCTCAGCAAGAACCCGTAACTGTTCAACCGCAGCAGGACGGCGCAAATCGCACGCAACAACAAGCGGATTATGAGAGTCTTTGAGATTTCTTGCGAGTTTTACTGTGGTTGTAGTTTTTCCTGAACCCTGAAGTCCGGCCATGAGTATTACTGTCGGGGGCTTCGGCGAAATGATTAACGGAGCAGGTTTGCCCATTAGCGATATTAATTCCTCGTATACGATTGCTGATATTCGCTCGTTGGGCGTGATTGACTGGAGGACTTCCGCGCCTGATGCCCTTTCACGAACACGGGCTATGAAATCTTTTGCCGTCCTGAAATCAACATCAGCCTCAAGCAATGAACGCCGTAATTCCCTCATGGCCGCGTCAATATCTTCGGGTGATAATTTCCCCTTGCTGCCGAGTTTCGAGAATACAGCCGATAATTTTTCCTTCAGTGCGTCAAACATAATTAGTCCTCCTCCTTCTCGCGTAATTTCCTGCGTAGTGATTCGTTCTCCGATTCTAATTTCTTGATTTTCTCCTCAAGATTACGGGTATTAACCGCAAAACGGAGATTTTTCTCTATGCCTTCGAGTTTATCCATGACATTCCGCGCAAGAATATACACTGCCTGTCTGCTTATCCCTAAAACTTCGGCGGCCTCTGAGAGCGTCAAGTCCGAAAAGCATAATGTCTCGTAAACTTTTCGCTGTCTGGCCGTAAGCAAGGGTGAATAGAAATCGTAGAGAAGGTTGAAATGTACCCTGCGTTTTAATATTTCATTGTCATTATTTGCGCTGTCAATCATGATTGCGATTATAGGGAACGGGTTTTAACCTGTCAAGTGTTTTTGCTTTACATTGTTGTTTTCGGGCAAAACAAAACCCCCGGCATTAAATCACCGGGGGCAATCTCTATTTGCGCTTTTTAGACTCTACTGAGCCTCGAATAATTCTTTTCCTACTCCGCAAAGCGGGCATACCCAATCTTCGGGAACATCTTCCCATTTTGTTCCGGCTGCTACTCCGTTGTCAGGGTCTCCGGCTTCGGGGTCGTATACGTATCCGCATACTGTGCAGACATACTTTGTCATTGTATTTTCCTCCCTCTGTGAAATTGCGCTAATTATAGCATATCCGCTACTTTCCGAATGTCAGATAGTACTGATAATACAGAATAACGAGAATGATTACCGGAACTACCAGCGTGAAATACCAGCGCAGAAATTTCGGGAACTTAACGCCCGCGCCAGTGTTAGCCTCAGCAATGAAGTTATCCCAGCCCCAGCCGTATTTTGTTACGCAGAAAAGAAGGTACACAAGCGCACCAATAGGAAGAAGGTTGTTGCTTACGATGAAGTCCTCAAGGTCAAGAACTCCCGTTCCCGGTCCAAGAGGCTGGAAACCTGACCACACATTGAAGCCCAAAGCACACGGAATTGATAACACCATCATCGTTGCTGCCATCGCAAAAACTGCCTTGTGCCGCGTCATTCCGAATTTGTCCATGTAGCACGCAACTATATTCTCAAACACCGCAATAACCGTTGAGAGTGCAGCAAAGCTCAGGAACAAGAAGAATAATGCACCCCAGACTCTTCCGCCGGGCATCTGGTTGAACATGTTGGGCAATGTTACGAAGATTAATCCCGGGCCCGCGTCAGGCTTAATCCCAAACGCAAAGCACGCAGGGAA
>JAFSLR010000351.1 GCA_017448375.1 Synergistaceae bacterium
GGAACGCTGACGGAATCAGAGGGCAAGTATTCTCTTACGATGCCGGGAGAAAATGTCGTAATCAGTGCTGAGTTCGCGCAACTCTACAGCGTTACGATTTCCGACAGCATAACGAACGGGACAGTAACCGCCAACTTTACGCAGGCTGTTGAAGGTGAGACGATCACCCTAACGGTAACACCTGCTACCGGGTATTCGGTTGCGAGCGTGAAGTATAACGGCGCGGCAATAACGGCGGGCGAGGACGGCGAATATCAGTTCACCATGCCAGCGGAGAACGTAACAGTTACGGCGGAATTTGAGGCTGTGGATTACTCTGTGGGCGGAATAACTGACGGCTCGATGACTGTTGACAAGCAGACCGCGCATTACGGCGATATTGTTACATTAACTCCTGCTAGAGGTTACAAAGCCGAGAATGTTACAGTCAAGAACGGCGAGAATGATGTCGCTGTAACGAAGAATGATGACGGCACGTATACATTCACGATGCCTGCGGGTGCAGTTACGGTTGATTTCAACATCGAGGCAATCCCCTACGCGATCACATATGACCTTGACGGCGGAAGTCTCCCAGAAGGCCAGAGCAATCCAGAAACATACACTATCGACAGCAATGAAATCAAGCTGATCAATCCTGCACGAAGCGGCTACACATTCACGGGGTGGACAGGATCAAATGGTGAGACCCCTGAAACGAGTGTAACAATCCCGACAGATTCGACTGGCGACCGCACGTATACAGCGAATTGGGAGAAAAGCGGCAGTCCTTCGCCAGACCCAGACGCGCCGGAGTTCAAGACCTACCAGCTCATATTGGGCAGCAAAATCGGAGTCGTTCTCTACGTGGACATTCCCGAAGATTTCAGGGACAACGCATACATGCGCTTCACTGTGAACGGTGTCGAGACAACTCAGGATTTCGACGAGGACTTCAAGAATGAGACGGGTCAATACTACGGCTTCGAGCGCGAGATAACTTCCGTTCAGATGGCTGACACGATTACGGCGGAGCTTCACTACAATGACGGCGCAGAGGAAAAGACCGTAACCTATGAATGCAGCGCGAAGGGCTACCTCGATTACGGCCTCGCGAATGAGACTGACACGGCTACTCTTGAGCTTCTCAAGGCGATAGCTGACTACGGGCATTACGTTCAACAGCCGCTTGCAACTGAGAACGGCTGGCAAGTTGGCGTTCAACATGCCGCGATGACATCTGCAACTGAAGAGAGCGTGTTCGACGGCTACGTAACGGCTCTGGCGGCTTCTGATGACCTGAAGGCCTGCGCGATAAAAGTAGGCTCGGAGACTTCAGGGATAGACGTAAAGTACGCGCTTGACCTCACATCGGAGACGCAGATTAACGTTTACTTCGAGGTGCCCGAAGGAATGAGCTTGTCTGCTAACATAGGCAGCGGCGGTGAAGCTCAGGTTATCGAGAATGGACGCTATAAGGTTAACATTGCCGGAATTTCAGCGCACCTTCTGGGCAAGACGTACACGATCACTGTACACCCATACGAAGGAGAGACGGCCCGCCCAATTTTCACGGTTGAGGTTTCGGCACTGTCCTACGTCAATACGGTTCTGAGCAGTGCTATTCCTTCCGCTGATGATGACGACGGTAAGGCTCTCAGCAAGAACATGGCTCTCAGGAGGGGAGTAACGTCGCTTTACAGGTACTATAAGGCAACCAAATCGTACAGAAGTGCGAAAGGCTACAACGACTAGAAAGGAGGTGTTTTATCATGGAGCAGAAGCAGGAATACAAAGGGCTCGAAATCGAAATTATAGATTACGAGTATGAGGACGTAATTACCGTGAGTACCCTTACGCCGGAATATCCAGCAAAAGCTGCAAGTAGCTGGTTTTAAGCGATACATGCAGGGTGAAGGAAGGAAAAAATTTTCGCCCTGCCTCATTCTACGAACATGAATAACATTTACAGAATAGCGGACAAGAATATAAGAATAAGCTCGTTGTTCTCGTTCATTCACGTTTACTGCGATGAATACAAGACGGACGGCGAGCCGGATTTTGAGGTAGAAATCACAGAAGCTGACCTAAAAGCTGAATGCAAGACCGTCAAAGCTGACATTATGGGCGGCTGGGTGGAAGTCTCAGCGGTTTACAGGAAGATAGCGGAGATAATGCCGAAGTACGACACTTTCATGCTTCATGGCTCTGCAATTTCAGTTGACGGGGAAGGCTACTTGTTCTCGGCGAAAAGCGGAACGGGGAAATCGACGCACACGAAATTATGGTGTAAACTTCTTGGAGACCGTGCCATAATGGTGAACGATGACAAGCCGTTTATCAGAGTTACCGGCGGCGAGGCGAGGATTTACGGAACACCTTACAGCGGGAAAGAAGGTCTGAACACGAATATTTCAGTGCCGCTGAGGGCGATCTGCATTCTTGAGCGTTCGGAGACGAATCGGATTAGGCAAGTTGATTTCAGTGACGTTTACCCGGTTTTGGTTCAGCAGGCTTATCACCCGTCGGACAGGGAAATGTTTGACAGGACGCTTGAATTGCTGGACAGACTAAGCCAGCATGTTAGGTTTTACAGGCTTTCCTGCAACAAAGAGCTTGAAGCTGCAGAAGTTTCATACAGTGCGATGAAAGGACGAAACAGAACGATGAGATTGAAGAATGAATTTTTGACCCATACTAGCGGTGATGAAGCGTATTTAGTGCCGTCAGGGAGAGTTGAGTTTCGCGGGTTGGTGAAGGGCAATGAATTGCTCGGAGAGGTCATTGGACTCTTGAAGACCGACACTACAGAGGCAGAAATCGTGAAGGCCCTGCGGAGTAAGTATAACGCGCCTTCTGAGACAATCGAGTCTGACGTTAAGAGAGCAGTTGAAGTCATGCGAAGCGTGGGAGCGTTAATTGAGTAGCCTCGAAAAGTATTTGTCAGAGCAAGGCCGGGTAATCTCAACGTGCGTCGGGGTGAGTATGCTCCCGTTACTGCGTGAGGGGAAGGATTTATTTTTTATCGAGAAGAAGGGTGCTGAACGCTTTAAAGTCGGGGACGTTGTTCTTTACCGTCGTGGACGCCAGTACGTTCTTCACCGGATAATCGAAGTGAGGCCTGAAGACTATGTGATTCTCGGCGATAACTGCTGCTTTAAGGAGTACGGGATCAAGGACAGCGACATTTTGGCAGTAATGACCACGTTTGTCCGAAACGGCAAGGAACACAGCGTGAATGAATTTGCGTACAGGCTCTATTCGTTTGTGTGGCTGAAGACTGCGCCGATACGAATATTCTTGAGGCTGAAAATAATTCCGGCGGTCAAGAAGCTGATTAAATTATGTCCGGCGTAACAAGATGGCTGTACACCGTCCCCGAAAAGAAAAAATATTACATCCTAGCCCTTACGTTGATTCAGGCGTTTGCGGGGAGTTTGGGGGTAATTTACGCGTTACTGTTCAGGAACGGTATAGACAGCGCAGTTAGGAAGGACGCAAAAACTTTTCATCACTATATATCCCTGATAATAATTCTTGTGCTTGTACAAATATCAGTGAGCATGATAATCCGCTGGCTCCATGAACTTGCGGCGGCAGACATAGAAAACACGTTCAAGAGTCGGCTGATGAGTAAAATTCTTCACAAGGAATACGCTTCAGTGAGTGCGATCCACACTGCAGAATGGCTGAACCGTTTAACGAGCGACACGAAAGTTGTAGCAGGCGGTTACGTTGAGATTCTTCCCGGACTTTCCGAGATGATAGTGAGACTATTTTCGGCCCTCGTGATGATTGTGGTGCTGGATAAATGGTTCGCGTATGTACTGATACCGAGCGGAATAATATTTGTGGCATTCACGTATGGATTTCGCCGTATACTGCGACAGCTTCACAAAAGCATTCAGGAGCAGGACGGGAAGCTAAGAATATTTCTTCAGGAACGAATAGGAAGCCTGGTTGTAATCAAGTCGTTCGGAGCAGAGGATCAGACTCAGAAGGAAGCGGCAGAAAGAATGACGAGCCACAAAACAGCCCGAATGCGCCGGAATTACTTTTCAAATTTCTGCAACGCCGGGTTCGGATTTGTGATGCACGGAATATATTTAGTGAGTGTGATTTATTGTGCCAACGGAATAATGACGGGGACAGTAAGCTATGGAACGTTGACGGCGATAATGCAGTTGATCGGTCAAATTCAAGCCCCATTTGCTGATATAAGCGGCTATCTCCCGAAGTATTACGCGATGACGGCGAGCGCAGAACGTTTAATGGAGGCGGAGAAATTTTCAGACGAGACAGAAATGATGAGCGTGAAGGAAGTTCTGAGTTTCTATGACAAGAGTTTTCAATCTCTCGGACTGAGCGACGCTTACTTCGGCTACGCAGGAGAAAATGTTTTGAGCGGCTTCTCATTTGAGATTAAGAAGGGTGAATATGTTGCAATCAGAGGTCAAAGCGGCTGCGGAAAATCGACCCTTCTGAAACTTTTAATGTGCCTTTACCCACTTGATAGAGGCGAGAGATTTATTGCTTCAGGGGACGGCAGAGAAATTTTGACAGCCTCATGGAGAAAATTATTCGCATACGTACCGCAGGGAAATTTTTTAATGAACGGGACAATCCGGGAGGTAATATCCTTTTCCGATCCTACGGCGGCGAATGATGAGGCAAGACTTCAAGAAGCCTTAAAGATTGCCTGTGCTGACGAGTTTGTGAATGACGTTGACGCAATTCTCGGAGAGCGCGGAACAGGTTTGTCGGAGGGACAGATGCAACGGATAGCGATAGCCCGCGCAATATTCTCAGGAAGCCCGATACTGTTGCTTGACGAAGCGACGAGCGCACTTGATGAGCAGACGGAGAAACGGTTAATCGAGAACTTGCGAACTTTGACGGACAGGACAGTAATAATCGTAACGCACCGCCCGACAGTAATATCAATCTGCGACCGAGTTTTGAATTTCGCCGAAGGGGGACAATGCGATGAACGTAGCTGAAGCTGTAATCTATCTTGCCTCATGTGCAGTGAATGAGACGAAGCCGGAGACAGATAAAATTGCTGGAACTGATCTTGAGGAATTGTTCTCGTTCGCGTCATGTCATGTTATGAGTGCAGCAGTAGCAATGGCACTAGAGAGTGCGGGTTTCAGGAATGA
>JAFSLR010000352.1 GCA_017448375.1 Synergistaceae bacterium
CCGCGCATTTCCGCTTCTGCCTCGTCATATTTCCCCTTCAGGAAACCATCAACATCGTTTTTATCGTATGAATCAAACGCTCCTGATGTGTAATCTTTCACCGCTGACTCTATATTCCTGAACAAGTCCATATAGTCAACTATATAGCCGTAATCTTTATCATCACCGTCACGCCTGTTGACTCTGCATATAGCCTGAAACAAATCGTGGTCTCTCATGCTTTTATCAATGTATAAATATGTCGCATGCGGTGCGTCAAAACCTGTCAGCAATTTATCTACAACAATCAATAGCTTCATCTGCGCTGGCATTTCTTTGAAGATTCTTTTCGCGTCCTCTTCAAAATCATGTGCGCTTTGTCCATTAAGCATTCGCTCATAGATTTCTTTCTTGTATTCTTCCTCCCTGCTTTGATTCATGTCTGACGCTGAAGTCCTTACGCTTTTTTCTGACGGCTCATAGGACGTAACTACAGCGCATTCTGCAAAGCCTCTCGACTGGAAAATTTCCCAATATTTGCACGCCTCGTATATGCTTCCCGCAACAAGCATAGCGTTTCCTCTGTCATTTGCGAGTCTTGGCTTGCTGGCCATGTCAAATATTATGTCTGCGGCGATTCTTTCGAGTCTTTCACGTGAGCTGTATAACTTGCTGATTGTTGTCCATCGCCGTTTAAGCTCGTTCCTTGCGTGTTCAGTCAGTCCGCGAGTCTTAATGTCAAAATATCGGTCTATCTTCCCTCCATCCGTCAAATACTGCTCAACATCACGCGCTTCATACCGCAAATCAACAACAACACCATCATTCACAGCCTCATTGAATTTATAAGTATGAATATACGCTCCAAATGTCGCCAAACTCGTAGGCTTGTCCGATTTCAGCAGAGGAGTCCCGGTAAAGCCGATTAATTTCGCACGGGGCATTAATTTTTTCATGGCCTGATGAAGTTTTCCCGATTGAGTCCTGTGGCACTCGTCAATGAACGCGATAATATTCCCTTTGGCCTCGTAATTTTTCGGCAGATTCTCTAAAAGCTGGCGCGTATACAATTCTATGTCCGACTGACTCCCGGCGTTATGCCCGTATTTATGAATCAGCGAGCAAACTATGAAGTCTATGTTATTATTAAGGATATTACGCAGGTCTGAGCCGCTCTTAGCCCGCCTCACATGCTTTTCTCCCGTCTTCTGAAATACATCCTCAATCTGTAAGTCTAAGTCCTCGCGGTCAGTTATGATTACTACTCTGCCATCGTCTATATGTTCACGAATCCATTTCGCAAGCCACACCATAATCAGCGATTTCCCGGATCCTTGCGTGTTCCAGATTATTCCCCCCTCACCCTGAAGGATTCGAGTCTGCGCCGCCCTCACCGCGAAATACTGGTTATGCCTCGCAATCTTTTTCCGTCCCGCATCAAAAATCACAAAATCATGAATCAGGTTCAGGAATCTTTCACGATGGCACAATGAGATTATCCCGTCCCGCAGTATATCTTTCTCTCTCGCCTGCTCACGGCGGATTTTCTGCGACAAAGAATCCTCTGCTCTTTCATCCTCGCGCCACGTAAGATAATATTTCTCCGGGGTCTCGATAACTCCATAGCGCAATCCCTGAGAGCCATTCCCGGCCATGAGTATTTGAACCGTGCTGAAGAAGCCCTGTATGCAGTCGCGGCTTTGGTTGCGAATCATCTGCCTTATTCCCTCGCCGACAGACACGCGCGAATTTTTCAGCTCAATCATTCCCAGTGCGATTCCGTTCACGTAAAGCACCAAGTCCGGGCGTTTCGTCTCATTCAGCGAGATAGTAACTTCCTCCGCAAACGCAAAATCATTCGCGCCGATGTCCTTCCAGTCGATATAGTTCACAGTAACATCATGGCCGTCTTTGTCCTTCACTCCCATGTCGCCGTAACGCAATAAGCCGTAAATTTTCTCGTTGAGCTGGTAAAGTGATAAGCTCTGATTCGCCGCTGTGCTTGTGAGGTCATAAATTGCGCGTGTGATTGTCTCCTCGCTGTAGTGCCGTGAACGCAAATTTTTCCGCAGAAGGTCATCAATTACGGGCGTGTTGTTCATGTTCTCGCGGCTTCCGAGAAATTCATAATGCAGGTCATCAATCAGCCAATGTTTTACGCGGTTCTGCAGCTGTCGTTCAGATTCCAATTTTGAGTCGCACCTTTCCTGTGAGAAGATCATTCATTGCGCCGTCCCGTATGCTTGAGATTTTAGCGCGTTCGGTTTCCAGTGATGATATTTCTTTGTCGAGTGCTGAGAGTGTATCAGCGATTGCTTTTTGTTCGTCGAGGGGCGGAAGGGAGATTGTTATTCTTTTTGCGTTTTTGATTGTGAATGTTCCTACCGTTGTA
Organism: Synergistaceae bacterium; assembly: GCA_017448375.1. Classification (GTDB taxonomy): domain Bacteria; phylum Synergistota; class Synergistia; order Synergistales; family Aminobacteriaceae; genus JAFUXM01. Next base: position 2,372 of record JAFSLR010000352.1, read on the forward strand.
AAGTCGCAAACGTTAGCTATTTGAGCTTGAATATTTTTCGACAAAAACAGATAGTACAAAAATTTGGGATTGATGTCCTTGCTTTGTTTAACCCAAATGATATTACCGTCTTTGAAGTACAATTTTTCATCAGTCTCAACGATAAACGGAAGTCCTATAGTGCCGACTCCTGTAACTAATAAATCGCCCTTCTTTACTTCTCCTGACACAGATATTTTTTTCCTGTATGTTTCCTCAGAAATAAATAACTTGTCTTTCTGTTCGCTTCCTGCGTGAAAATTTGCTATGTCTCTTGTCCGCAAAAAACGAATGCCGGATTTTTCCCATTCCGATTCAAAAACGCGTTTGCTTGATGTTATTTCACACTTAGACCCAAGCAAAACAATCTCCCAATCTCCGCAAAAACTGTAAAACCGAGTCCGCCCGGTCATAAGCTCATCAAGTGCGCCGTCCCGGATTGCTTTCTTCTTGGTGATAAGCTCCGTGAGATTCGTTATGTGCGTGTCGAATGCTGCGAGGGTGTCGGCTATTGCTGTTTGTTCTTTGAACGTTGGAATATGAATTGACTGCTTCAGAAAACTTTGCTTTGATAAATTGTACCTTGTTGAACCTTGCGCATGTATCCTCATAAATTCACGACCGACTCCGCTGTTGAAGTAGTAAGACAGAAACAACGGGCTAATGTCTGTGCGCTTGAGACGGTAACCGAAGCAAAAGCTATTGAGATAACATATTCCCGGATTATCCAAGAGAACCGCACACATTCCGACTTCTTCGGGTGTTTCTGATGACGTATTGAAAAATAAATCTCCGACATTTACGGCATTTTGTCTTTCATTTTCTCTAATGCTGACTCTGCCCAAAATTTTAATGTCTATCTTGATATTGTTTAAGACGTTCAGAAATGTGATAAATTTTCCGTTACCCGTCTCAAAATCTGCTTTCGTTTTTCCTGTAAGCCCTGAATAAGTATAGCCAATATCGGACAACTTTACTTCTTCCCAATCACCCGGACAACTCACCATGTATAGCCCATTCTCCTCAATGCAACATGTACAGACTCCCGCGATTTATCCGTGTCATTCTCAATCTCAGCAAGAGTCTGCCCGTACCTTTCCGCAATCATTACAATACGCGACAAGCTGACATTCAAAACGTTGTCAATCTCGCTGAGAATATCCTGCTTTAATCTCGCTGTCCATTTTGAATCAAATAACAGGTGCTTGATTTCCTCTATTGAAAGCTCTGAATATTTTCTTGAACTCGTTTATCAAGCTCTTTCTTTGCAGATTTTATTTGTATATTTATATCAGCTTTTTCTATTAGGTAACCCAGATATTCTTCTATTGCTCTAAGTTCATCTGATTGCAAATAATCAACAACGCCCATTTCTTGCAATCTCTTGAGTCTTAGTGTTATATCGGCCAATTGTACATTGCCTTTTTCGTTAATGATATTAACAAGGAGTCCGTCATCTCCTGAACCTTCTTCGAGTTTTTCATCAAGAATTGCTTGTGTAGATTCAAGACTAACCTCTAAGTCAGCAATTTTTTCAAGCTCTCCAGCAAAATATTCACGCTCAATAATTTCACGCGGGATTAATTCACCATCAAAGCCTGTAATTTTTCCCTTCTTATCATACTGATACGCAATCGCACACCCTGACTCGTAAGCGTATGCCCGTATCATATAAACGTCATCCTGCAACGTTTCGTTCCAGTAATTCATGAGACAGTCAAATACGCTGTATCGGTCAACAATTAAAGTATCAGCATAAAAATTCAGAATCGAGTCGCCGAGTTCCTGTATCAAAATTTTAGGATTAGTATCACCGTCAATATTGAGGAGAGACTCGCGGGCTTTTATTTTCCATGCATCAAAAATTTCTGTGCCTTCCGTGAATTTCTGAGCGCGTAAAGTTTCATCATCCTCAAAAATTTTTTCAGCATCATCAACTCCGACAGCAATCCGCCATATTCCGCAGTCAGTGAGTGCAAAAATTTTCTTTTTGAGAGCCGGGGATATTCTCCAGATTTTAGAGAGCGTGTTAATGTCATATTCAGGGATTCCGCCGTTAAGGTGAGCTGCGATATTTTGCGGTAATGTGTCATTGGGTTTCTGAATGTAACGGGGAACATTCATATTTCCGCCATTGACTTCTAAAATTTCGGAGTAAGGCACAAGCCGTGAATAACCTTCTATTTCTTCCTGAGCGTTATACACTCTTACAATACGCTCAATGTCTTGCTCTCTGAGTCTGTTCTTGTTGCCGTCCTTCTTGAAGCCGCCACTAGCGTCAACGAAGAATACACCTTCACGGGCCGGAGCATTCTCCTTGTCAATAAACATAAGACACGCGGGAATCCCGACACCGTAAAACAGATTCGGAGGAAGGCTGACGATTCCCTTGATGTATTTTGTCCTGAGAAGGTTAATGCGTATAGCTTCCTCAGCGTTGCCCCTGAATAAAACTCCGTGGGGCAGAACGATTCCGGCCTTGCCATTTGGAGCGAGGGACTTTATGACATGAAGAAGCCAAGCATAATCGCCATTTTTCGCAGGAGGAATACCAAAACCCTCAAAGCGATGATAAATATCTGCCTCGGTATTAACGCCGTCAGACCAAGATTTATCTGAAAATGGAGGATTCATCACGATAAAATCAAAGCGTTCTAACTGTCCGAAGCTGTCAAGAAACTTAGGGTCTGACAATGTATTGCCTTTCTGTATTTTGCCGGTGCCTCTCTGATGAAGAATGAAATTCATTTTTGCAAGTCCGGCTGTTGATATATCGATTTCCTGACCATATATCGACGCAAGCGAGAAACCTAATAAATTTACAGGAGCTTCATCGGCTGCCCTGATTAATAAACTTCCGCTTCCTGCGGCAGGGTCATAGACTGTTACCTTCTCTTTTACATTTCCAATACCGATTAGTCTGGCAATTATTCGTGAAACTTCTGCGGGGGTATAGAACTGGCCTTTGCTCTTGCCTGATTCCTGTGCAAATTTCATCATGAAGTACTCATACGCATCGCCGATAATATCATCACCGCTTGCATTGTTTGAGCGGAAATCAAGCGCGGGATTCTGAAACACTCCGATGAGTCCTGAAACTTTGTCTATTAATTCTTTTCCTGTGCCAAGCTCATTAGCATTTTCAAAGCTGACAGCAGGAAGGAAGCCACTTAATTTATTTGCTTCAAGAAATTTCTGAAGTGTTTTGTTAACTATTTCGCCGACATCTTTTTTCCCCTTTGCTTTTATGAGGACATCAAACGACGCGCCTTCAGGAACGGTAAACTCTGAGAAAGGATCATTATTATATTTATCTGATATATATTTGAAGAACAAAAGAACCAGCACATAATCCTTATAACGTGCTGGCTCAACTCCGCCGCGAAGTTTGTTGCAGGTTTCCCATAGTGCTGAATAGATTTCTGATTTTTTCACTGGCATGGTATCTTCTCCGATAGCTTGAGTTTAAATTATGCTGATTTCTTCCATCGACAAATCAGTAAACTGATGTATCTGACTGTCGCTCATTCCGGCATCGCGCAATCTTCTGGCAGTATTGATTTTTTCTTCTCGTTTCCCAAGTTCAATACCCTGATTTAGTATCGTCTTACCCTCATGTTCTAATACACGACCGCCCAATATTTCCTTCACCCCTTTCTGCACTTTCTCATATCTCATCGCTAGACCCTCAAGCACTTTCTTACTCATGTCCAATATTACACGCCTATAGTACACTGAGATTTTTCCTTCCGCTACCGCTTTATCCAACCCAGCCATAAACTTCACATACTCTTCCTTCAGCTTCTCAAGCTCTAAGCTGTCTGACTCATACTTCTTTAATTTATTCTCTAAGTTGAATATATAGAATGGCAACAGAAAGTATAACCCCTTCACGAACATATCTGCCAATGTATAGCTCTTCACTTTCACCACTGGCACTTCAAAGCTCACTTTTCCGCCGGGTGTTCGCATCTCTATTGTCATTCGATCCGGCGTAGTTCTCTTACTTCGAAGGAAGATTATTGAAGCATTCGGGATGTTCACTGTCAGCTTATTCCCGACCACACTCCCGGCATCAAG
>JAFSLR010000353.1 GCA_017448375.1 Synergistaceae bacterium
ATCGACAGTCTTAACGTCATCGGGAACGGGATAATCAGCGGTTAGGGATTCGTATTCGGCTAATTGAGCTTCGCGGGCTTCGACGGGGTTAATGAGGTGTCGTTTCACGGCGTTGAAGTCGGACGTTTCACCGTAGAAGAGATAGACTCTTGCGGTTCTGATTACGGGGCGGAAACCGAGAAGGAGTCCGGCGCATTGTTCGGCGGAGTCGGCTCTCTGGTCGTACTGCCCCGGCAGGTATTCGACGGCGAGAATATAATCTGCGTCATTCGGGATTGATTCGAGAACGTTGTCGGTGAAAGGCTCAGCGAAAATTGAGTCTCTGCATTCTTTGAGCTGTGAATCTGTGAGGCCCTGAACGTCATAACGGTTAAGTATACGTATGCTTGTGATTCCTTCAGAGCCTTTGAGAGTTTTTACTTCTGCGAGGAGCGATAAAGATTCGTGGCTTTGGGAGTCTTTTCGCTCGGTGTAAATTCTGTGTACCAATAACTAGACCTCCATGTGAGTATTTAACGCTAAGTTTAACATGCAGGCATTTTATTTCCTTTGTTGCTATGTGCTGTTTGAAATTTTTGGGATTTGACTCAGCGGTGAAGATTATGTGTCAAAAACTTACCTGAAGGCTTAAAACATTTAGCGGGCATTCAGGCTCATCAATCTTTCGGACTCAACAATGCTTGAAGCAGTGCCGAGAATAACGAACGGATAGCAGTTACATTCTAAAAGAACTGTGAGACGATGTAAGCAATCGTAATTACAGCACCTGAAACGTAAGCAAAAACTTTGTAGACTCTCATTGCGCTTTCGTAAGTAGCCTCTGAGGGATGAACGGTTATTTTCTCTCTTCTGCGAGTGAGAGTGCCGGATAAAAATCTCTTCATAGCAAAATCTCCCCTTAATCACGAATCAATTAATCTCGATATTGTGGATAAGTAAATTATACCGAAAATAGACAGCAAATCAAGCAAAAATTTATGAGCTGATGTGATATATTTTTTCAAAAAAAGGAGTGTTTATGTCATTGCGAATCCTTCACACATCAGACTGGCACATCGGAAAGAAACTTAAAGAGCATGACCGTTCGGAGGAGTTCAGGGAATTTTTTGAGTGGCTCAAAGACATAATCAAGAATGAAAATATTGATGCCCTTATCGTATCGGGAGATGTATTTGACACCCGTACACCTTCAGCCGAAGCACAAGAAATATATTATTCGTTCCTCGCTGAAGCAGCCGGGAATTTATGCCGTCATATCGTAATCACCGCCGGAAATCACGATTCAGCACTCTTCATTGACGCTCCCGAAGGGATAATGAGACGCTGCAACATTAACGTTATAGGGCGTTCGAGGAAGGAAGAAGTTATCCCCCTCAATGATGAATCAGGAAGGCCGGAAATGATCGTATGCGCCGTACCGTTTCTGAGAGACCGCGATTTGAGGACGGTTAAGGACAATGATACGTTTTCGGACGCTGGGCGCGAAATCAAAACTGGGATAATGAATCATTACGCGGGAATTTTTGACCGTGCCCGCGAAATGAGAGGGGAGAATGATATTCCGATAATTGCGACAGGTCATTTGTTCCTTGAGGCAGGAAGGACCATGACTGATGAAGGGGAACGATCTCTATACTTGGGGAATGCGATAAAAGTCGGGACTGATATTTTCCCGGAGGATATAGCGTATGTCGCTCTGGGTCATCTCCATTCACCGCAGGAAATCGGAAGGAAGAATATACGTTACAGCGGGTCTCCGATTCATATGACGTTCGGGGAATTGGGTGTCAAAAAGACCGTAAGCATTGTGGATTTTGACGGAAGGAATTTCGCGGGAGTCCGTGAGATTGAGATTCCTGTGTGGCAGGAAATGGCGAGAGTTTCGGGGGATATGGCCGGAATTGAACGGGATATTCGCGGGCTTGTCGGGCTGAATGAGTCCGTTTGGGCTGAAGTTACATACACGGGTGAAGAGTCGCCGGGAAACCTTCAAGAGAGACTCAACGAAATATTAGAGAGCTGCCCGAATGTCGAAATACTCAGCGTCATTGATGAGATGAAATACTGGATTCAGCCCGGAGGAATTGACGACTTCAAGGACAAGACCCTTGACGAGATAGAGCCGCTCAAAATGCTTCAGCGCATGATGGCAAACAGCGGAAAAATCCCCGAAGAAAAGCGGCCTAAAATGGAAGAGCTTTACAGGGAAATATTGCAGGAAGTAAAAGCAGAGGAAAAATAATCATGAAGATACTAGCCATAACACTAAGGAATCTAAATTCACTTCGCGGAACGTGGAATATAAATCTTGAACACAACGCTTACACTTCAAGCGGTATATTCGCCGTAACAGGGCCGACAGGAGCAGGAAAGACTACAATATTTGACGCAGTATGCCTCGCTCTTTACGCAAAGACTCCGAGACTCGGAAAAATCGAAGGCCAGAAAAACGAAATAATGTCAAAGCATACCGATAACTGCATGGCAAAAGTGAAGTTCGAGTCCGGCGGAAAAATTTACATCTGCGAATGGACACAGCATAAAGTAAAAGGAAAGCTCCAAACTAAGCACACAATATCATCAAACGGAAAACAGCTCAACGAATCATCTCACCTTTCAGAAACATTAACGCTTGTGAAGAAAATAACGGGAATGGATTTTGACCGCTTTGTTCAGGCAGTACTTCTCGAACAGGGAGGCTTTGACAAATTCCTTAAAGCAAAAAAGGACGAACGCGCTGAAGTTTTAGAGCTCATCACAGGCACAAACATATACAGCAAAATCTCAATGCGTGTTTATGAGCGCAGCAAGGAAAAGCGTAAAGCACTTGAAGACAAACGCAAAGAGATTGATACGGAGAAATCACGTTTTGCCGGAATGACTGAGGAAGGATTGCAGTATGAAATTTCACGGAAAGAAGACGAAATCTCACAGGCTGAAACCAAACACGAGTCAACAAAAGAAATATTGTCGTGGCAAAAAGAAATCGCAAGGCTGAAAATTGACATGGCCGGAGCTATGGAGGATTTGAGGATTCATTCGAGGCGTTCGGAAAGTTTCGAGGCTCAGCGGGTAATCTTGGAGTCGGCTGAAAGAGCATTGAGTCTTGACGGTGAATATCAAACTCTCGGTGCAAAACGTGATGAGAAAAGGAAAGCTGATAGTGATATTACCGTATTGTCGGAAATGATTTCATCGAATGAGTCAAAATGCTCCCGAATTTCCAGAGAACTTCCCGGTCTTAATGACGAGTTGTCGCGATTGAGAGGAAATATTACCGAGTCCCCTGATGCTGTTCTTGCGAGGATTGAAAACGCTGTCAGGGATTACGAGAATCTGAAGAATGATTTTGCGGAGGCCGAAAAGGTATCATTAAGGGCTAAACGTGAATGTTCTTCAGCAAAAGAAAGACTCGAACGCATAGAGTCGCAGGGCAAAAAATTATCATCAGAATGCAAAGAACTTGAAGAAAGGCGCAACTCACTTCATGACCAGTTTATGAGCATGGAAGCAAAGACACGTGATGCAGTATTGGACGAGGAACGCTCAAAACTCATTGACGGCGAGGAGTGCCCTTTGTGCGGTTCAAGGACTCACCCAAGAAAAGCTCACAGCATACAGGGCAGCGAAAATCCTGATGACTTATTCCGAATCAAATCCAAGCTCAATGAGGAATGCAAAAAGGCAGATGAGGCTTTGAGGATTGCGAATCAAAAACTGACTGAAGCGCGCGAAAAATGGCAGACAGCATATGCGGAAAAAATTTCAGCCTTCAAAGAATACTCTCACTGCGTAGAGGAAGCGTCCGTGTTGAACGTAAAACTCTCTGAGGCAAAAACTGCGCTCACTGAAGCAATACGCCCGGCCGGAATCTCATTGAACGACGACACACCCAGAATGATAACTCTTGCACGCGAATGGTCAGCAAAAATTGACAGCCTCGAAAAACGCATACAGTCTTCACAGCAGGAAATAGGGAACATTCAATCAGTGATAATGTCCGAACGTGAAACGCTTGACGCAAAACGCGGTGAAATTCAGAAACTCTCAGAAGAACTTGACGGACTCGAATCATCATTTTCGGAGAAACTCAGGGAGAATAATTTTGACGGTGAAGAATCATTACGGCGGGCACTGAGTCATTCAGGCGAAATTGAGTCTCTCAGGAGGAAACGCGATGAGTTAGCGTCAGAGTCGGCCAAAATTAACGGCAGGTTGTCGGACATTCAGAGGCAGCTTGACGAAAAGCAGCGCGAGAATCGAACGCAGGAATCACCCGAAAAGATAGAGTCTTTGTTCCGCGAAGAAGAGTTGAGGCTCAAGAGTCTTCAGCAAGAAAAAGGCATTCTGACTCAGAAATTGGCGAACGTCCGGGAAAGTAACGCTAAAGTCAAAAGCCTTG